>URWZ01000028.1 GCA_900551625.1 uncultured Collinsella sp. | reverse complement strand
CGGCATACGAGCTAGCGTAGCGTCTCGTGGGCTCGGAGATGTGTATAAGAGACAGCGGTTGAGTGCATGTCGCCGGTCCACTCATCAAAGTCCAGACCATGCGGGTTTTCAAAAAGCGTACCGGTGCAGCCGAGCTTCTTGGCGCGCTCGTTCATGGCCTTCACAAATGTGGCCTCGGCGTCTTTGGTCTTAGGGTCGATCTTCTTGCCCACATATTCGGCGAGCACGATGGCGGCGTCGTTGCCCGAGGGAATCATCAGGCCGCGCAGCGCCTGCTCCACGGTAAGCTTGTCGCCTTCGAGCAAGCCGGCGGTCGAATTGCCCACGGTGGCTGCGGCGTTGCTCACCGTGACCTTCTCGTCCATCTTGCAATTCTCGACGGTTAGGATTGCGGTCATGACCTTGGTGATCGAGGCAATCTTGACCTGCTCATCGGCGCCGCGCCCATAGTAGACGGTGCCGTCTTTGCCCATGACGAGGGCATTGGTCGCATCAATATCGGGCAGGTTTTCGGCCGTGATGCCGCGCGCATCGGCGGTTTTGCCGCAAACATTGTCGGTCGTGAGCACTTGGGCGCCGGCGACGGTGGGCGCGCCAGCGGCAAGGGCGATAGCGCAGGCAAAGCCGGCGGCAAGCTGGGCTGAGCGCTTTGCAAAAGAGGTGAGGGACTTCACGGATTTCGCTTTCGACGGGATGGTCTCTTCTGGAACTAGAGTATATCGTTTGCCGGCGTCGACGATCATCGCGTGCGTGTGTGGCCCACATCCGCGCCCGAACGGGCACAAGGGTGCTTAAGGCCGACTTAATCACCCACGCTTGTTGTGTGTGGCGTGCGTCGCCTCAGGCATAATGGAGCGCGAGAGGAGCACGCATGAACGAGCGCATTTTGGTAGTTGATGACGAAAAGGCCATCGCCGACTTGGTTGGTATCTACCTTACAAAAGAGGGCTTTGATGTCCAGATTGCCTATAGCGGGGCCGATGCTGCCAAGGCGATTTTGGAGCAGGAGTTCGATCTGGCGCTGCTGGATGTCATGCTGCCCGATATCGATGGATTTGAGCTGCTGCGTACAATCCGTTCCAGCCATACCTATCCCGTGATCATGCTGACGGCGCGCGATGCCCAGCAAGACAAGATCGAGGGCCTTTCGCTTGGCGCGGACGATTACGTGGTCAAGCCGTTTCGTCCGCTGGAGCTCATCGCGCGCGTGCACGCTCAGCTTCGCCGCTACACCAGCTACGGTAGCCGTGCACAGGCGGCCGAGTCGCCGACCATTCAGCTCGACGGCTTGGAGATCAACCGCGATGCTCGTTCCGTAACGGTGGACGGTTCACCGGTACGCCTCACACCCACCGAGTATTCAATCTTGCTGTATCTGGTCGAGCATCGCGGCAGCGTGGTGGCCGTGGAGGACCTGTTCCGCGCAGTGTGGAACGAGGACTTTATGCCCGGCTCCAACAATACGGTGATGGTGCACATTCGCCACCTGCGCGAAAAGATCGGCGACGACGCACAAAAGCCACGCTTTATCAAAAACGTCTGGGGCGTCGGCTACATCATCGAATAACGCTTTTTGCTTGTGAGGATCTTGATATGACAAAAGACGATAGGCAAGCGTTCGAGGTGCTCGATCGGCTCTTTGAATACGTGAGGTCGGTCGTCGACAACCGCGCGCTTGCAACGGTGCTGCTCTTTTTGCTGAGCCTGCTGCTGATTGGCATCGACAACATCGTCGGAATCTTGGCGGTGCTGCTTGTCGGCTTTTTGCTGATCGATCGATTTGAGATCGTGTGCCGCTGCGTGGTGATTGGCGGCGCCGCGTGGGCCATGACGTTGGCGATTGGCGCCATGGCGCTCGGCGGCATCGAAGGGCCGGTGCTGTTCGATGCCGGCTTTGTATTCAACATGCTTGGCTTTGTGCTGGCGCTTGCCGCGTGCGTGCTGTTCTTGTGTGGCCGCGCCCTGTACTACCAGGGCTACGAGCAGGGCGAGCAGCATGCCGATTGTGTGCTGGCCGCTCGTATTCAAGATCGCCTGATCGATCACCCCGACACCTGGGATAACATCGACGGCGACTTCTTGGAGGTCGAGGGCGCCCTTAACCGCGTGCGTGACCGTGAGCGCAAGGTGCAGCAAGCTCTGCGTGACGAGTCGCATCGCAAGGACGATTTGGTCACGTACTTGGCACATGACCTACGCACCCCGCTTGCCAGTGTGGTGGGCTATCTTTCGCTGCTGCAAGAGGCTCCCGAGCTGCCGGTTGAGCAACGTGCGCACTTTACGGGCGTGGCGCTCGACAAGGCGCACCGGCTCGATACGCTCATCGAAGAGTTCTTCGATATCACGCGCTTTGACTTCCACGATATCGTGCTCACGCGCGGCTATGTTGATCTGGGGTTGCTGCTGGCTCAGGTGGCTGACGAGTTCTATCCCATCCTCAACGAGCAGCATAAGGAAGCCCAAGTTGATATTGGCGAGGACCTGACGGTGCTCGTGGATGGCGACAAAATGGCTCGCGTGTTCAACAACATCATGAAAAACGCTATTGCCTATAGCTATGAGGGCTCGACCATCACGATCGAGGCCAGACGCCGGGACGACGGTGGCGTGCGCGTGCGCTTTATCAATCAGGGCGATCCTATCCCTGCGGCTAAGCTCAAGGTGATCTTTGAGAAGTTCTATCGCCTGGATGCGGCGCGTGCGACTAATCGCGGTGGTGCCGGTCTGGGCCTTGCTATTGCCAAGGAGATCATCGCGGCACACGGCGGTACCGTTGCATGTGAATCGACGCCCGAACACACGATATTCACCATCGAGCTGCCCGCCGCATAGCCAGCGTGCCCTTACAAACACTTGACAATGCGCTCACGTGCATATGAGCCGCGATTTCTACTATCGATACTGCTGAATTGATATCGATGTGGAGGTATGCGGTATGACGGCTGCTGCGGCTGTGGAGCCCACGGAGCTTGAAGAACTCATAGAGGCGCAGGCCGAGGCCGCGCACGAGCGCGAGGTTGGGGATGCGACTCGCCCCACGGCAGAGGATCTTGCCGCCTCGCCGACGCGCATCGATGTCGAGGGCCTCGACCTGTTCTATGGCGACCATCATGCGCTCAAGGACGTGAATATCAAGATCCGCGACAAGCAGATCACCTCGTTCATCGGGCCTTCGGGCTGCGGAAAGTCCACGTTGCTGCGCTGCTTTAACCGCATGAACGACGGCATCAAGGATTGCCGCATCGAGGGCAAGATTGCGCTCGATGGTCAAGATATCCTGGGCGATTACGATATCTGCCGTTTGCGCCAGCGCGTGGGCATGGTGTTCCAGCGCCCCAACCCGTTTCCCATGAGCATCTACGACAACGTCGCGTATGGTCCGCGCGGCATGGGCGTGCGTGACCGCGCCGTGCTCGATGAGCTGGTCGAGGACTCCCTTCGTCGCGCTGCGCTATGGGATGAGGTCAAGGACAAGCTCAAAGAGTCGGGCCTGGGTCTTTCGGGTGGACAGCAGCAGCGCCTGTGCATCGCCCGTGCACTTGCCGTGCAGCCCGACATTCTGCTGATGGACGAGCCGACCTCGGCACTCGACCCTGTGTCGACGCTCGTGGTGGAGCAGCTTGCCTGCGAGCTCAAGGAGACCTGCACGCTGGTGGTCGTGACGCACAACATGCAGCAGGCCGCGCGTATTTCCGATTCGGTCGCGTTTTTCTTGCTGGGTGAGTTGGTGGAGCACGCGCCCACCGCGCAACTCTTCAAGAATCCGACTGATCCGCGCACGGCGGATTATTTGACGGGCCGTTTTGGCTGATACCATCTAGTACAGGCACCTTTAGGGTTAAGATGCGGTCATGTCGGCCGCAAAGGGGTTCAACATGATCTATTACGTCGAGGACGATGGCAACATCAGGGATTTGACGGTCTATGCGCTGCGCAAGCAGGGAATCGAGGCCGAGGGCTTTTCGTGCGACGGCGAGTTTAAGGCCGCCGTGGCGCGACGGGTACCCGATGCCGTGCTGCTCGATATCATGCTGCCCGATACCGATGGTTTGGCGATTATGCGCCGCCTGCGTGCCGATCGCCTGACGGCGACGGTGCCCATTATGATGCTTACCGCCAAGGACACCGAGCTCGACAAGGTGATGGCGCTCGATGGCGGTGCCGACGACTACCTGACTAAACCCTTCTCGCTCATGGAGCTCGCCAGCCGCTGCCGCGCACTGCTGCGTCGCGGCGGCATGGTCAAACAGGCAAGCGATGTGCTCAGCGTGGGCGACATTGTGCTCTCGCCTAGCCATCGCGAGGTGACCGTTGCCGGCGAGCCGCTTAAGCTCACCCTGCGCGAGTTCGACCTGCTCGAGTACCTCATGCGCAAGCCCGGCGTGGTCTTTACCCGCGAGTCGTTGCTGCAGAGCGTGTGGGGCTGGGACTTCGACGGCGGTTCGCGCACCGTTGACGTGCACGTGCAGACGCTTCGCCAAAAACTGGGCGAGCATGCCAGCGCCATCGAGACCGTGCGCGGCGTGGGCTACCGCTTGGCCGAGCCTTCTGCCGGTGATGGTGCCGAAGGTGACGTCACCGCGGCCACCGCATCGGAGGAGTAACCCGTGGTCTTCGCCCCCCAGGGAAAACATACGCTGTCGCACCGCGTTTTTGTGACGATCTTTGTCTGCGCCATGGCGGTTATCGTGGCGTTTACGGTGCTGGGTGCGTTCTTTGTGCAAAACACCTTGGCGGATGCCACGAGTGCCAATCTGGCGCAGGAAACCGAGCTCATTGCTGCCGCCCTCGACGAGCAGCAGGAGCCCATCCCGTTCTTGCGTAGCCTCGATCGCGAGGACTTGCGCATCACGCTGATTAACAAGGATGGATCGGTTGCCTACGACAACGAGGCGTCGCCTTCCACACTGCCCAACCACGGCGATCGCCCCGAGGTCATCGAGGCCTTTGAGAATGGTTCGGGTTCCGCGGAGCGCGCAAGCTCTACGCTCGACGAGATTATGCTGTATCGCGCCGTCGCCCTTGATAACGGCCAGGTTGTCCGCTTGGCGCAGGCCCAGCCTGGCGTTGCGGCGATTTTGCTGTCGATGGTGGCGCCGATGCTGCTTATCGCAGCAGCGGGCGCGGTACTCTCGTTTTTTATGGCGCGCCGCGAGTCCCGTGCCATCATCGCGCCGTTGCAAGAGGTGGATTTGGACCACCCACGCCGTAGCTATGAGCACGCCTATGCCGAGATGGTCCCCATGCTTGAGCGTATCGAGTCGCAGCGCCAGGAACTCAAGCGCCAAATGGCGGTGCTGGCGGACAACGATCGTATGCGCCGCGAGTTCACGGCGAATATCACCCATGAGCTCAAGACGCCGCTTACGGCGATTTCGGGCTATGCCGAGCTCATCGCAAACGGCATGGTCGAGGGCGAGGACGACCTGCGCAACTTTGGCGGTCGCATCTATCGTGAGGCGGGCCGCTTGGCAGCGCTTGTCAACGACATCCTTACGCTGTCTAACTTGGACGAGGCCGAGCGTGCAACTGAGGGCGAGGCGGTGCCCATTGGGTCCACGGAGCCTATTGAGCTCTCGCGTGCCATCTACGCGGTTGAGCAGCGTCTTGAACAGGTCGCCCGTCAGGCGAATGTGACGATAAGTCATGAGACCAAGCCTGTGGTCATCGAGGGCGTGTCGCGCTTGATTGACGAGCTCATCTATAATCTGGCAAGCAACGCTATCCGCTACAATCGACCCGGCGGTACGGTTACGCTGCAGTGCGGCACCAACGACGAAGGCCATCCGTTCCTTGCGGTCGCCGACACGGGAATCGGTATCGCGCCTGAAGAACAGGGCAAGGTATTTGAGCGGTTCTATCGCGTGGACAAGAGTAGGTCCAAGGCGCGCGGCGGAACCGGTCTGGGGCTTGCCATTGTCAAGCATGCGGCCCTGTATCATCACGCCACGCTCGATCTGTCGAGCGAGTTGGGCGTGGGAACCACCATTACGGTGACGTTTCCCATACAGCAGGACGAGCCATTCGCATAGCGATACAACATAGATATTGATGTAGACGCCGCATTTGACTTTCGGGTGCGGCGTTGTTGTGCAATTTTACGATTGCTTCCGACATTTTTACAGGAGAGCCTGTTTCTTATGTATAGAGTTTGGTCTCGGTAAAAAGATGCGATAACATACGGACAGTTTTGTCAATCCGAACTGGGGAAATGAAAGGCAAGCTGCATGACCCTTCTCGAACTGTTCCAGCTGCTCAAAAAGCACCTCAAGCTGGTCATCACCCTTCCGGTGGTCTGCGCGATCGCCATGGGCATCGTGTCCTTCGTTGCGATGGACAACACCTACACCGCGACGACGAGCATGTACATTCTCGCCAAGACCGACGATAGCGGTCAGATGAGCTACAACGATCTCTCGGCGAGCCAGATGCTTTCCAACGATATCGCCACGCTGCTGGATAGCGATAGCGTTAAGAGCGGTGCTGCCAATGAGTTGGGCCTTGCTGACCTGGATGACTACAAGGTGTCTGTTTCCTCCGAGACCACCACGCGTGTCATTACGCTTTCGGTTACCGGCACCGATGCCAAGGAGACGGCTAAGGTCGCAAAGGCCATGGCCAGCTCGGTGAGTACGGTCGCTCAGAACGTCGGCGCTGCCCAGAGCATCAACGTTATCGACGAGGCTAAGACTCCCGAAGTCCCCAGCGGCCCCAAGCGCACGCTGTACGTTGCTGTCGCGTTCCTCGCCGGTATCTTTATCGCAGTCGCCTATGTCGTTTTGGCAGACATGCTCAATACCCGCATCCGCGGTGCCGAAGAGGCAGAAGAGCTCCTGGGCATTCCCGTTGTTGGCCGAATTCCGGCTATGAAAGGTGGTAAATAGGCATGGCTAAGGCAAAGAACACCGATAAGCTCGTTGTACAGAATGCCGCCAAGACCCTTCTGGCCAACATCCGCTTTGCGAGCGTGGACGACCCCATTCGCACCATCACCGTTACCTCCTCGATTCCCAATGAGGGCAAGTCTACGGTTTCCATTAACCTTGCCCAGGCTATCGCCACGAGCGGCAAGTCCGTGCTCCTGGTCGAGGCCGATATGCGCCGCAGGTCTCTTTCCGATATGCTCGGCGTTCGTTCGCGCGGCGGACTCTATGCGGTCCTTTCCGAGCAGATCTCCATTGACCAGGCAATTGTCGAGACGGGTCAGAAGAACTTCTACTTCCTCGATGCCGAGCCGCATATTCCCAATCCTGCCGACATCATCGTCTCTCACCGCTTTGCCAAGCTGGTAAAGGCGCTGTCCGCCAAGTTCCAGTACGTCATCTTTGATGCTCCCCCGGTCGGCACCTTCATCGATGCTGCCGAGATTGCCAGCCTGACCGACGGCACGCTGTTCGTGGTGCGTGAGGATTTCACCAAGCGCGAGGAGGCGCTCAACGCCATCGGTCAGCTTAAGAAGTCCGAGAAGGTCAAGCTCATCGGTACCGTCATGAACTACTGCGAGACCGAGACCAGCGAGTACTACTACTCCTACTACACCAAGGACGGTAAGAAGGTTAAGAAGGGCTCCGACGATCAGGGGACTTCCAAAAAGGGCATCTTCACCAACCGAGCAA
The DNA here is from genome assembly GCA_900551625.1 of uncultured Collinsella sp. GTDB lineage: Bacteria > Actinomycetota > Coriobacteriia > Coriobacteriales > Coriobacteriaceae > Collinsella. The sequence continues at coordinate 4,463 of URWZ01000028.1, read as the reverse complement.
ACGTTTAGTTGATTAAGGCTGACCTATGCGTGACATTCATTGCCATATCTTGCCGGGTGTAGACGACGGCGCCGCCGATCTCGATGAGAGCTTGGCGATGCTCGAGGCTGCCAAGCGGGCCGGTGTAACCAGAATCGTTTGCACTCCTCACTGCCGTGATCCCTATTTTGATTACGACAAGATGTGGGATGCCTTTGAGCTGCTGCGTGATAACGCTGACGGTTTTCCGCTCCAGATGGGCTTCGAGGTCAACCATCGAAAGCTCGTTGAACTTGGTATCGATGCCGCGGAGCACTTGCATTTCGATGGAACCAACGAGTTTCTGCTCGAGCTTTCGACACATGCCGATGCGTATGCGTTTAGAGAGTACGAGAACACGATTTACGATTTGCAGTGCCGTGGCTACCAGGTGATCATCGCTCATCCTGAGCGCTATCGTGCGGTTCAAAAGGATGTAAGCGTGGCGGAGCGCCTGGTCGATATGGGCTGCAAGCTGCAGGCTTCGGCGGACTTTATTGCCGGCGGTCGCTTTGGTCGCGAGAAAAAGCCGGCACAGCGCCTGTTCGATCAGAACCTGTACAGCTTCATCGCGAGCGATGCCCATAACGTGGGTCATTACGACTGCCTGGCGAAGGCTCGCGCGAAGTTTAGCGTACGCGGAGCTCATTTTCGCTAAAATCTGTCCCTAACGTTCGCATTGAATGAAAGGGCAGCCATGGATATCCAACTTAAGACGGGATGCTTTGATGACGCGGCGTTGGTGCGCCGCGTCATTTTTATGGACGAGCAGGGCTACGAGAATGAGTTCGACGCTATCGACGAGGATCCGAACTGCATTCATGTGACGCTCTATGTAGACGGCGAGCTTGCCGGTTGCTCGCGCGTGTTTCCCGAAGAGCTTGAGCGCGCGGCTGACGCAGAGGCTCCGGTGTCGCCGGCGTGCGACTTGGACGAAGGTGTCGCGGCGGGGGAGACCTACATTATGGGGCGCGTGGCCGTGCTGCCGAGCATGCGCCGTCGCGGTTTGGCGAGCAAGATTGTCGAGGCCAGTGATACGTGCGCGCGTGATGCCGGCGCCAAGCTCATTAAGCTGCATGCTCAGGAATACGTGCTGCCGCTCTATGCCAAGGCGGGCTACACGCAGATTGCCCCGGTGGACTACGAAGACGAGGGCCAGCCTCATGCCTGGATGGCCAAGCGCGTAGATGGCAGATAGGAACGTTCCTTTCCTGCCGGCAGTTTGGGACACTCCTTGGCAATTGGCGCATCAGAGCGCTCGGACATACAGTTTTTCGATTCCGTATGTATATATGCGCGTTAATGGGTTATAAAATCTAAGTCTGAACATAGCAGGTCTGCGATGCGGCTCGGGCGACCGAGCCGTTTTTGCGGACAGGGGTAGCGCGAAAGGACTGCACATGCGTCAATTTAAGACCGAGAGCAAAAAACTGCTCGACCTCATGATCAACTCCATCTACACCAATAAAGAAATCTTCCTGCGCGAGCTTATCTCTAACGCGAGCGACGCCGTCGACAAGCTCAACTTTAAGAGCCTGCAGGACCCGAGCGTCAAGATCGACCAGGGCGACCTGGCCATTCGCGTCTCCTTTGATAAAGACGCCCGCACCATTACCATCTCGGATAACGGCATTGGCATGACCGCCGAGGAGCTGGAGCGCAATCTGGGCACCATCGCCCATTCCGGCTCCGAGGAGTTTAAGACCGAGAACGCCGAGCAGCAGGGCTCCGATGTCGACATCATCGGTCAGTTTGGCGTGGGCTTCTACTCGGCTTTTATGGTCGCCAGCCATGTGAAGGTCGTCAGCCGCGCCTACGGCGAGGATGTCGCCCATGTGTGGGAATCCGACGGTCTTGAGGGCTACACCATCGAGGACGGCGAGCGCGCCGAGCACGGTACCGATGTCATCCTGACGCTGCGCGAGAACGAGAAGCTCGATGCCGACGGCGAGGCCGAGACCTACGATCGCTTCCTGACCGAGTGGGGTCTCAAGAGCCTGATTCAGCAGTACAGTAACTATGTGCGTTACCCGATCCAGATGATGGTGTCCAAGAGCCGCCAGAAACCCAAGCCCGAGGACGCCGGCGACGATTACAAGCCCGAGTACGAGGACTACCAGGAGCTCGATACCGTCAATTCCATGACACCGATCTGGAAGAAGCACAGCTCCGATGTCGAGCAGAAGGACTACGACGAGTTCTACAAGTCCACGTTCCACGACTTTGACGATCCTGCGCGCACCATCAGCTTCCACGCCGAGGGCACGCTCGAGTATGACGCCCTGCTGTTTGTGCCGGGACGCGCGCCGTTCGATCTGTACAGCAAGGACTACGAGAAGGGTCTGGCGCTCTACAGCTCCAACGTCCTGATCATGGAGAAGTGCGACGACCTGCTGCCCGACTACTACAACTTTGTCCGCGGCGTCGTGGATTCCGCCGACGTGTCGCTCAACATCTCGCGCGAGACGCTGCAGCAGAACCGTCAGCTCAAGGCCATCGCCAAGCGTGTGGAAAAGAAGATTACCGCCGACCTTGAGGATATGCGTGACAACGACCGCGAGGCCTACGAGAAGTTCTTTGAGAACTTTGGCCGCGGTCTTAAGTACGGCATCTACTCGAGCTATGGCATGAAGGCCGATGAGCTCGCCGACCTGTTGCTGTTCTGGTCTGCCAAGGAACAGAAGATGATTACCCTGGCCGAGTATGCCAAGGGCATGCCTGAGGATCAGAAGGCCATCTACTACGCCGCCGGCGACTCGCGTGAGCGCTTGGCCAAGATGCCCGTGGTAAAGGGCGTGCTCGACCGCGGCTATGACGTGCTGCTGCTGACGCAGGATGTGGATGAGTTCACGTTCCAGGCTATGCGTGAGTACGTTGCCGCCGATATGCCCAAGATCTACGAGGACGATGCTGCCCGCGAGGCTGCCGAGAAGGCTGTGGCCGACGGTGCCGAGCCCGAGGTCGAGGATCGTCATCTAGAGCTCAAGAACGTTGCGACCGGTGATCTTGACCTGGCGACCGAGGACGAGAAGAAGGAGGCCGAGGACGCCACCAAGGAGAACGAGGACCTCTTTAGCGCTATGAAGGAGGCGCTCGGTGACAAGGTCGAGAAAGTCGCCGTCTCCGCGCGCCTGACCGATGCCCCCGCTTGTATCACCACCGAGGGCCCACTTTCGCTCGAGATGGAGAAGGTGCTCCAGAAGGGACCCGAGGGCGCGCCCGACGGCATGCCCAAGAGCCAACGCGTGCTCGAGCTCAACGCCAAGCACCCGGTCTTTGACAAGCTTGTCGCTGCCCAGAAGGCAGGCGACGCCGACAAGATCAAGCAGTACTCTGGTCTGCTCTACGATCAGGCCCTGCTGGTCGAGGGCATCCTCCCCGAGGACCCCGTTGCCTTCGCGGCGGCTGTTTGCAACTTGATGTAGTTAGGTAGTTACGCGGTTTTACCAAACCGCGTAACGGCTCGACGCTGCCCTCAGTTCCGCCGTTCTAACGAACGGCGGACCAGTCGACGCTGCGCGGGCGCCAGAGCGACAACTTGTCATTCAAAGAGGACGGCATGACCAGAAGGTCTATGCCGTCCTCTTTTCATGCCAATTTGTTCGCTCTGGCGCCCGCTCGCTGGCATTGCTAAAACATCGATGTTACCGTGGTCCAAACTAGTCGTTGGGGGCGTTCTTGTTTGACCAGTCGTTTAAGAACGTCCCCGATGACTATTTGAATTGCTAATTTGTGCGGGTTGTGGTTTTGTGACCTGCTGAAATTAAAGATACTGTACAACTGTACGTTAATTCGTCTTCGTAGTATATTGCTACCCGCAAAACTCAATACCATTGTGCTCTGAGACGCTAAAGCGCTTACGTACAATGGTTATCGATAGTACGATTCGATTCAACGACAGGATGGATGGTCCAAGCGTGAGTCTCGGCAGCAAACTATCCAATGCAAAGGTCTCCTTTGCGATATTTAAGCGCGACATTAAGCGACTGCTTGTGAACCCCGTCGCCTTGGTGGTTACCCTTGGCGTGTGCGTTATTCCCTCGCTGTATGCCTGGTACAACATCGTGGCCAACTGGGATCCGTACGGAAACACCCAGGGCATCAAGATTGCCATCGCCAACAACGATCGGGGCACCCAAAACGACCTGGTGGGCGAGCTCAACGCGGGCGATCAGGTCGTCGATCAGCTCAAGGAGAACGATCAGCTGGGCTGGACCTTCGTCGATTCTGCGGCCGATGCCAAAGAGGGCGTCGAGAGCGGTGAGTACTATGCGGCCATCGTAGTCCCCAAGAACTTCTCGGATAACCTGGTTTCGATGCTCGACGGCAACTACCATCAGCCCAAGCTTACGTACTACGTCAATGAGAAGAAGAGCGCTATTGCGCCCAAGGTTACCGACACCGGTGCAAACACTGTCTCTTATACACATCTGACGCTGCCGACG
>URWZ01000027.1 GCA_900551625.1 uncultured Collinsella sp. | reverse complement strand
CGTTCCCGGCAAGTCCCTCAACCTCGTCGAGCTCATCGACCAGGCTCACGCCATGCACGTATCCCATATCTACAGCCAAAAGATCCTCGCCATACGGCACCGGCTCTCCGACTTCATCGTATGCAAGGGGGTCCCGGGGACACCGACCATGCTCGGCTTCCGCTTTTCCACAATCATCAACACGCGGGCCTCTTGTAGCGCGAGGCGCCCCGGGTTCCCTATCAACAAAAGCATCGGGCTCAATCGTCATACACCGGCCGTAATCAACCGTTCCCTCGCCCGCGCGCCCGTTGCCGCATATGCTGCGCGCAGCGATAACCTCGGTCGCCCCTGCGCGAAACAGCCCCTCGATATCCGAAGGATCGAGCGTCTCTATCAGTACGACCACGCGGCTCACGCGGCCCTCGGCCGTCAGGCGCGCAACGGTCTTTCGCACGTCTTCGGCATCGAACAGGGCTGCCGCGATAATCGCCGCCCCGCGACGCGACGGAAACGCCCGTGCCATGGACACCAGCCCATCCAGGTCGCCCACGCGAAGCACTTGCGCGCCCGCATCGCGGCCCTCGACTTCCCGCTGCAGCAATCCGTAATCACCGCACGCGCAGCATGCAAGCCAGATCGCTTTCATCACTCGTCGCCTCCGCTCTTTTTGTCGCGCACCGTGGCGGGAATCGTCAAACTGACCGTCCCCTTACCCGAGGCCCCCAGCAATTCCTTAACGTCTTCGGGGTCGGCCGCCAGCGTCACCCATTCGATCTTGCCTTCGTGCGTGGCGCCGGCCTCTTCGCTGGTATCGATTACGCGCGCGCCGCACAGCCGATCGGTCACGCCGTCCTTTTGCACGTACACGTCCACGTAGCTGCCCACGCCCGTGGCGCCCCCGACCGAATGCTCGGCATCGACCGCCACCGAAACGGCGACCTTGCCTTTGGGCACCTCGAGCGTGTGGGTTTCGGCCTTGGTGTAGACATCGCAAATCACGGCATTTTTAGGGATGCGCGAGGTCGTCACGTCGCCGCGCACCTGGCGCAGCTCGGTCGCCGCATCGCGCGGCAACAGGCTCGCCAGCCATTCCTGGGTTATGACATTGGTCTCGTCGAGGGTCTCGCCCACATCGATATCACGCGCCGCGACGCACACCTCGACGCGATCGCCGCCATACTTGGCCAGCGTCTCGGCCTGGACCTGCTCAGCCTGCGAGCGAATCGACGATGCGTAGACCATGCAGAGCAGCGCGGCGAGCACACCCGCGATTAGACTGATGGCGATGCGCTTGCTCTTGTTCACGGCCGCTCCTCTCAAGGTAGCACCGGGCGGATGCCCGTAGCACCATTGTCCGAGCGGGCAAGCAGCAAAACGGTGCGATCGCGATCTTGGTTTTGAGTGTCAAACCAATTGCCGACCAAAAGCTGACCGGCCCGTCAAGCTCGTGGCAAGGTTTTGGTCAGCACGTCAGCAAAACGCACGTTTAGGGGCGCATCGGCAATAAAAAAGCCGCCTCCCGCACCATTGGGAGACGGCTGTCATAGATAGATTCAATTACAGATGAACATCGGGATCGAGCATCTGAGCACTCACGCGCATGGATGACGCCAAGTTTTGGAACGTCTCCAGACGCAGGCTGTCAATCTGTCCCGCGTCCTCGGCCTCGCGAACGGCACAACCCGGCTCATGGGTGTGTGTGCAATCGCCAAACCGGCACGCGCGCGACGCCTCGACGATCTCGGGAAACGCGCGGGCCAACCCCCGCTCGTGGCCCACAAGCGGCAGACTGCGCAGGCCCGGCGCGTCAGCAATAACGCCGGCTTCGCCCGGCAGCGCCACCATCACGCGCGCGACCGTGGTGTGGCGACCCTGGTCATCGCGCTCACGTACGCCGCCGGTCGCCAACGTATCGTGACCCAGCAGCGCGTTGAGCAGCGTCGACTTGCCAGCACCCGATTCACCCAAGATCATGGCGCAGCTCCCGGCGGGCACGCAGGCGCGCACCTCGTCCAGGCCACGACCCTCGGCAGAAGATGTCACGATTACGCGCACGTCCGGACCCACCAAGTGGTGCACACGGTCCAGATCGCGCTCGAGCTCATCGGCGTCGCAGCGGTCGGCCTTGGTGAGTACCACCACCGGCTCGGCATCGCAGTCGAGTGCCAACACCAGCGAGCGCGCCACGCGGTCGAGCAGTACCTCGCCGGCGCCGAGCGCCTGCACGATTAGCACGCTATCCACGTTGGAGCAAAGCACCTGACGCTCGCCGCGAGCGCGTCCGCGCCAGCGCTCAAAACTCGTGCGGCGTGGCAGCACGCACTCGATCACGCCCATGTCGTGCCCGGGCGCACGACGCACCGCCACGCGGTCGCCCACGGCGGGCAGCAGAACCTCGTCCTCGCCACGCGACTTGGCAAACCCCACGGCATGCTCGGCACGAAAGGTGTCATCGGCAGTCGCCACCAGCGGAAACCCACGATCCAGGCGCACCACGGCACCAAGCTGCATCTGCTCGGGCTCCTCGGCCCGAGCACAATAATCATCGAAGGCAGCCCGCTGAGCATCATCGACCGGCAGATCGTCGAACGCCGGAACATCCTGCAGCGCATCGAGTCCCGGCACGCTTGCCAGCAGCTCCTCGGCAGACGCGGGAGCTTCGGTCGCAAGCTTCCGACGACGATCGCGCTTAGCCCGCGCCCCCGTCGTCTTTTTCTTCGCTTTAGCCTTAGCCTTGCCCACAAGCGCCTCCCAGCACCATAAATCACAACTGAGCAGGTATTTTAAATCAAAAAGAGCTGGCCGGGCAAAGCCCGACCAGCTCACATACTTTCCCTCAGCTCATGGTCCCGAGAGGCTATCCGAAGGCCCGCCCGCCGGGAGGGGTTTCCTAAGGGCACATCCCGCAGCGCGAAGCGCGAGGACGTGCCCGTGGAAACCCCGCAGGCGGTCGGACCGGTGGGAAGGGTGGCCTTTCGACCTGTTCGCGCGAGGACCAGTGAGGGAGAAAGGGCGTGGGGCGGGCCCGGACGAGAGCGTTACTCCTTCTCCACGGCGCGCATGATCGCCTTGTAGATCTCCATCAGCGGGATGATCAGGAAGGCAAGGCCCAGCGCGGCGATAACGCCCTTGAGCTCAAGCGTCACGGGGCCAAAGAACATCTCGGCAAGCGTCGGCTGCACGGTTACGATCACCGTCAGCACCAGCGCCAGCGCGGCAGAGGCCCACAGCCACTTGTTCTGCTTCTTCATGCTAAACAGCGACGCACGACGGCTGCGCATATTGAAGCAGTGGAAAATCTCGACCATGTTGAGCGTGATGAAAGCCATCATCACGCCTTCCTCGTCGGCATTGCCGGCGATCATATCGGCGATGTGGATGTAGCCCATGTCAAAGTACACGCCCACAAAGAAGCTCGCCAGCACCAGCACAGTGATGATCAAGCCCTGGACCACGCAGTCCAGGCCCATATTGCCGGCAAAGACACCATCCTTGGCGTTGCGCGGCTTGCGCTTCATGATGTCGCCCTCGGCATCCTCCATGCCCAGCGCGAGCGCGGGGAAGCAGTCGGTGACCAGGTTCACCCACAGCAGCTGCACCGGCTGGAAGATGGTGAAGCCGATGAGCGTGGCGATAAACACCGAGAACACCTCGGCAAGGTTAGCCGAAAGCAGGAACTGGATGACCTTACGGATGTTGTCGTAGATGCGGCGACCCTCTTCGCAGGCGCCGATGATGGTGGCGAAGTTGTCGTCGGCAAGCACCATGTCGGCGACGTTCTTGGTGACGTCGGTACCGGTGATGCCCATGCCAACGCCGATGTCGGCGCGCTTGATGGACGGGGCATCGTTGACGCCGTCGCCCGTCATGGCCACAATCTGGTCGCGCGACTTCCATGCCTCGACGATGCGGGTCTTGTGCTCAGGCTGGACGCGAGCGTACACGCCGTAGTCCTCGATGTGCGCGTCGAGCTCCTCGTCGCTCATGCGATCGAGGTCGGCACCGGTGATGGCATGGCTGCGATCGGTGACGATGCCCAGCTGCTTGGCGATGGCCACGGCGGTGTCGATATGGTCGCCCGTGATCATGACGGTGCGAATACCGGCATCGTGGGCCTCGCGGATGGCGTCGGCGACCTCGGGGCGGACAGGGTCAATCATGCCGGATAGGCCGCAGAAGACCAGGTCGTGCTCGAGCGCAGCGGGGCTGCAGTCGCTCGGGACCTCGGTGTAAGTGCGGCTTGCCAGCGCCAGCACGCGCAGGGCCTCGTCGGCCATGGCCTTGTTGGCGGCCACGAGCTCGGCGCGACGCTCCTCGGTCAGCGGGACGACCTTTTCGCCCTCGTAGATATGGGTGCACAGGCCGATCACCACGTCGGGCGCGCCCTTGGTGTACTGCTCGTACTCGCCGTCCAGGGTCTCGACGACCACGGACATCATCTTGCGGCCCGAGTCGAACGGGGCCTCGCCCACGCGCGGGTGCTCGGCAGTCAGGCCGGTGAGACCAGCCTTGCCGGCGTCGTTGACGAGCGCACACTCAGTCGGCTCGCCCACGGCCTCGCCCAGCTCCTCGTCCCACTGGGCATCGGAGCAAAGGGCCATACCTGCCAGGAACTTCTCCTTAGGCGCAGCGAGCTCGTGCTTGACGACGGTCATCTTGTTCTGGGTAAGGGTGCCGGTCTTGTCGGAGCAGATGGTCTGCGTGCAGCCGAGGGTCTCGACGGCAGAAAGCTTGCGGATAATCGCCTGGCGCTTGGCCATCTTGGTCACGCCGAGCGACAGCACGATGGTCACGACGGCGACCAGGCCCTCAGGGATGGCAGCGACGGCGAGCGAGACAGCGACCATAAAGGTGTCGAGCAGGGCAGTCGGGTCGGTAAGGACGTTGCCTACGCCGTGGCGGAGGATATCGACGCCAAAGATCACGACGCAGATGACGATCACCATGATGGTAAGGATGCGGCTGAGCTCGGCGAGCTTCACTTGCAGCGGCGTGAGCTCTTCCTTGGCCTCGGCCAGGGCGCCGGCAATCTTGCCCATCTCGGTATCCATGCCGGTGCCGACTACGACGGCGCGGCCACGGCCGTACACAACGGTGGAACCCATGTAGCACATGTTCTTGCGGTCGCCGAGCGGCACGTCATCGGAGCCCGCGGCAAGCTCGATCACGTTGGCGTGCTTCTCTACGGGCACGGACTCGCCAGTGAGTGCGGCCTCTTCGATCTTCATCGTGGCGCTCTCGAGGACGCGGCAGTCGGCCGGAACGGAGTCGCCCGCCTCGAGCATGATCACGTCACCGGGCACGAGCTCGGCGCTCGGCAGATGCACGAGCTTGCCGTCGCGCAGTACCTTGGACTGCGCCGCGCTCATCTCCTGCAGGGCCTCGAGGGCTTCTTCGCTCTTGGCTTCCTGGACCACGCCCAGCACCGAGTTGACGATAACGACGAACATGATAATGACGACATCGGCAAAGTCGGGCTCGCCCTTGACCATGCCCGTGAGCGCACTGATGACGGCGGCAACGATCAGCATGATGACCATGGGATCGGCCATCTGCTCAAAGAAACGCTTCCACAGCGGCGTCTTCTCGGCTTCCTCGAGCTTGTTAGGGCCTGTCTTAGCGAGGCGCGACGACGCCTCGTCGTCGCTCAGGCCGAGGTTCTCATCGACACCCTGGTCGCTGAGCACCTCCGCCGCGGCGGACAGGTATTCCTTTTGCATATAGAGTCCCCTCCTGGGATTCGGGCCACTCAGCAGATTGATGCCCGATCATAATTCCCAGGAGAAGGGCAAGGGCTCATCAAGGCTGCCGTGCTGAGCGGCAGTTGATAGTGGAGCTATGGTACCCCAAAGCAACGCGTCTAGCCAAAACAATCCATTTGGAAATATGGTCCATAAGCAACGGTGCAGGCCGTGTGATGCTCAACATTGATAAAACGTTTTTTCTTCGGCGCATCATCAAACTGAAATATCGCCCAGATAGCAGCGGTTAGAACGGTTGGTAAAGTTTTTGCATATACGGTTTTTCCGCAAAAAATGAACTTCTAATTCGGCATACGGTCGATTTTTTGGGGTATTCGGTCGCCATTTCGTTATAATCAACTCAGTTTTATTTCTTATGGTTTATCTATCAGCGCAAGACGATGTCAGATGGAGGTCTGAATGTACAAGCGCACTAAGATTGTATGCACCATGGGTCCCGCCTGCGATAGCGACGAGACCATCCGCGAGATGATCAAGGCGGGCATGAACGTCGCCCGTTTTAACTTCTCGCACGGCTCCTACGACGAGCACCACGGTCGCATCGAGCGCGTCCGTCGTATTTCCAAGGAGCTCGGTATGCCCGTCGGCATCCTGCTCGACACCAAGGGCCCCGAGGTCCGCACCGGCCTTCTGGTCGATGGCAAGAAGGTTGCCGTCAAGACCGGCGACAAGATCGTCGTCACCGCTCAGCCCACGACCGAGGATTTCCACGGCACCGCTGAGCACATCTCCCTCGACTACCTGGCTCTGCCCTCCGAGGTCGAGAAGGGCTCCCTCATCCTGATCGATGACGGCCTGGTTGCCCTCGAGGTCGAGTCCGTCGACGGCCAGGACATGACCTGCGTCGTCAAGAACGACGGCCTGATCGGCGAGCGCAAGGGCGTCAACATGCCCAACGTCAACATCTCGCTGCCCGCTATCACCGAGCGCGATCGTCAGGACATCCTCTTTGGCCTGACCGAGAACATCGACTACATCGCCGCTTCCTTCATCCGTGACGGCGAGTCCGTCCGCGGCATTCGCAAGCTTTGCCGCGAGAACGGTGGCGAGCACGTGACAATCTTCCCGAAGATCGAGTGCGCCCTGGGCGTCGAGAACTTCGACGAGATCCTCGAGGCTTCCGACGGCATTATGGTCGCCCGTGGCGACCTGGGCATCGAGATCAAGCCCGAGCTCGTTCCCCACATCCAGAAGGAGATTATCGCCAAGTGCAACGCGGCCTACAAGCCCGTTATCACCGCTACGCAGATGCTCGACTCCATGCAGCAGAACCCGCGCCCGACGCGCGCCGAGGTTGCCGACGTTGCTAACGCCATCTACGACGGCACCGACGCCGTTATGCTCTCTGGCGAGTCCGCTGCCGGTAAGTACCCGGTCGAGGCCGTCAAGATGCAGGCCAGCATTGCTCTCGAGACCGAGAAGTACCTCCCGGCTCACGCTCCGCTCGAGGTTCCGGCTGACGCTCACGGCACCCGCGTCGTCAACAACGTTGTGGGTATGTCCGCTGTGAACATGGCCACCACCGTTGGCGCCAAGTGCATCACCGTGCCGACGACCACCGGTCGTACCGCTCGTCTGATCTCGCACTTCCGTCCCAACATGCCGATCTGCGCGTTCTCCCGCCACGAGTGGGCCGTCCAGCAGATGATCATGTACTGGGGCGTTATCCCGCACCAGGCCGAGATTACCCAGGGCACCGTCAACGGCACGATCGTCAAGGCGATCGAGACCGCTAAGGAGCTCGGCTACGTCGAGGCCGGCGACCTGACCGTCGCCACCGCTGGCGATCCCCGCATGAGCGTCCAGCTCGAGGACAAGGTCTCCTCGACCAACGTCGCTTACGTCGCTCAGGTGCGTTAAATCACACTTGCAAACACACTTGCAAACACACTTGCATTGCAAAGGGCCCGGAAGGCTTCGCCTTCCGGGCCCTTTTTCTGTGCCAATGCCGGCGCACAGCAAAACACGCACTCATTTCTTTACCAAAAGTGCGAAATCCACCCTTCGAGGCCCATAAAATAAAGTCCCAAGCGCTAAAAGTGTTCGCCCGGTGGCAAACCCACACCTTAACCGACGCTGATAAATCGTTTTAGCAAGAGTCAGATCGACCTGGTTTTCGGAAGTGCGGGGAAAAATTGCTTACCTCCGAGTACAAGCCCTTTTATTTCAACAAAACCCCTGATAAAGTTGGCTCAAATACCGCTTGTGCTTTGCCTGTTTGTCTTTTTCCCCGCACTTCCGAAACCGATAGCTTTTCTAGCCCAAACTACGCTCAAACGATCGGATCGCTATGTCATTTCTTGCCTGCGGACCCACGGCTTTTCAGTACTATCGCATCCCGCCCCAGATACTGGGACTCTATCCGGCAATCCTGCCGCCCGACCATGACCATCGCTTGGTACACTACTCAAAACAACCAGTATTTAAAGACTTGCTCGGCACACCAGTTTGGAGATTCGTGGGCGAAAGAAAACAGCGCGCGAACGGAAAGCTATTTCATAGCCGTCTGCTAACCCAAGAGCCGCCTCCTGGGTCGTTTAGGCAGACTGAGCATGGGTTTGATGTCACTTCACCGGAGTTCACGCTGCTCAGCCTTGCCACGCAGGTCTCACGCAGCCAGTTACTCATGGCTTGCTACGAGATGTGCGGCTCCTTTGCAGTGTTTAAGCCCTGCGAGCGAACGCAACAACAACTCGATGAAGCTATTTCGCTTAAGCTCATTCCGCCCAGCTGCGGCTGGGAGCGAGTTGACGACACCAAGGGCAATGACACCAACTTGTGGAAGCGCACGCCGCTTCTTACCGCAGCGGATATCGCCGCGTTCGCCAAGCAGGCCGCAGGCCTGCGCGGCGTTAAGCAGCTCCGCTGGGCCGCCGAACGCATGACAGGACAGACCGCCTCGCCCTTTGAAGTCCAGACGTCAATTCTCATCTCGCTCCCCCGCGATGAGGGCGGTCTGGGCATCGACATCACCAATAACGCGCGCATCCCGCTCAGCGAAGCCGCGCGTTCGCTGTATGACAAAACCTGCTGCTACGCCGATATCCTCATCGAAAGCGCCACCGACAGCATGGGCGTCATCCTTGAATGCCAAGGCCGCTCCGCCCACGATGGCGAAGCGGCAAGTCTCTCCGATGCCGAGCGCACCACCGCCCTCACCAGCATGGGCTATGACGTTATCCAGATAACCTATGAGCAAATCAAAGACACGAAGAGCTTTAACAACATCGCCGAACTCATCCATAAAAAGGCGGGGCTCCCCTACATCCCAAAGACCGACCAAGAACGCATCACCGAAGATACCCTTCGGCGGGAGCTGTTGGTCGATTGGGTTGAGCTATTCACTGCCGCGCCGGCCAGCTAGCAGCTAGCAATCAGGGGCAGCGCAGGCACATCAGACGATTCGACGCGGACGGCAAATCCCGCCTCGGTTAGCTCGACGACCTCGGTAAACGTTGCGTCGAAGAACTCCTCGGTCAGCAGACGGTATGGCGGATGATCGGGCTCACCAGGGTTTTCGCGCACAATCTCGTGCATGACGCCAATGGTCTTGAGCACATACTCTTGCGGAATCGAATACTGACCAAACTGGGCCGCCGCGGTATAGAGGCGATCGGTCGCACGCGGGATAGAAACGATGCCGAGCGTCTTGCCAAACCAGTCAAAGTCGCCTTGCTTTTTAATGCGGAATTCCTCGCACGGCTTGCCGCCGTGCGCCTCCAGGTACTGGTTCACGCGGGTGTTCCACACGGTATCGGCCACGAGGTGAGACCAAACGCCCAGCGTCAGATCGAGCAGCGACTGCGCCACGTCATCGGGCGCGAGCGAAAGCTCACTAGCACCGGGACCGGCAACCGGCTCGGCGTCCTTGTAACGTTGGGGATAATGTACACGATTGAGTCGCTCACGCTCCTCGACAATCGAGGTCGCGGCAGCCGGCGTACCAACAGGCGCCCCTTTGAGCAACGGTGCCACATAGGTATCCCAGAACTCATGCTCACGAGGCTTGGGGATAGGCTCGGGCTTTGCAAAGTGCGTAATGCGGTACGGGATGGGATCGGCGATGCCAGGGACCATATAGCCCACGAAGATATCCGGAACCACGCAGCCAAACAAAAAGGCATTGCGGTCGCGCACGCTATTGGCAAGCGCACCGGTGCGCTCCAGCAAACGCTCCGTCTGAGCGATATGAATGTTCCAGCTTGGCATAGCCACCCCCATAAAAACCTGGATAACTATACCATCACGGCAAAGCCGCGCGGGCGGCTACGCACGCTCTACGCAGCAACTATTCCGCAGCGCCGCTCTCGGTTCCATACGACGACACCGGCGCCTCAACCACATGGTGATATCGATCGATATAGATTGCACGGGCACCCAGGCGTCGCACCAAATCCTGGTGATGTGTGCTCATCAAGACCGTCTTACCGGCAGCAACATAGGCTAGTAGGAAGTTGACCACGATGTCGCAAGAGTCCTCGTCAAGTCCGTTGGTGGGCTCGTCGAGCACCAGGATATCGGGGTTCATCGACACGACGGCAGCCAGTGCCACACGCTTCTTTTGCCCTCCCGAGAGCTGATAGGGAGAGGCGTCGGCAAGGTCGGTAACCTGGAACAGCTCCATGGCATCGCGGACGCGGCGCTCGAGCTCGTCTGTCGGCAGCCCCATCTGCGCGGGACCAAAGGCAACTTCCTCGCCCACCGTAGCGCAGAACAGCTGGGCGTCGGCATTCTGGAACACAAAGCCCACGCGCTGATGGAACCGCTGGGCCGTCGCGGAATCCTTGAGATATGCGGCATCGACCGCATACCCGTCGAACAGGTACGCACCCGCGTCCGCAAGCTCAAGGCCGTTGATAAGACGCATGATCGTCGTCTTGCCGCAGCCGTTAGGACCAAGCAGAGCAACGAGCTCCCCACGGTTCACCTGCAATGAAACGCCGTCGACCACCGTATGACCCGCATAGGAAAACACCACGTCGCGAAACTCGATGAGCGGCGTGACCTCGGCGCCGGCAACACCGCTCACACCCATCGCGTTATTCGTATCGTTTGCCAAAACGTCGCCCTTCCCTACTCACATCGACGGTTCGACCGTCCGCGCTACAACATCGCGCACAACACGGCGAGCAACGTCACAACGGCCGCGTAAGCCGCATCGCGCCAGCCAAAGCCGCTCCGTGCAGGCGCCGGATACACGCCGGCAAAGCCGCGGCAGAGCATGGCCTCGTCCATCGCGCGGCTGCATTCCATCGCCTTGATAAACGTCATGCCCATGATACCCGCCAGCGAGTCGGTGCGCGAAAAACCCGCAGGCGCGGAACCGACGCTGCGCAGCATGACCGATTCGCACAGATCGTGCGCCGTGCGTCCCAGCACCTCGATATGCTTGAGTGCCATATCAAAGGTAAAGATAACCTCGTCGGGCAGGTGCAGCATCTTAAGCGCCGCCGACATGCGGCTCCAGGTGAGCGTCCACGAAACGCCCAGTACCAGCGACACATTAATAAACGTCTTGAGCGCGATCTTGAGCATGACGCCCGCGGCAGAAGCGCCCAGCAGCAGGGCAGGCAGCGCCAGAACCACGGCAAGCCCCGCGGCAGCCAACGCCGGCACAAAAGTCGCCCGCAGTCCGCGCACCGGGCGCACCGCGACCAGCACCAGCGCGATAGCCGCCATCAGCATCAGGTACAGCGGGCGCTGCGTCAGACACACGCACAGGACGCAAACGAACATCCCCACCAGGCGCACCGGAGCCGAAACGGAAGAAAGGGCGCGGTCGATCATCGACCCGCCCTCGTGTGCGCCGCCGCCTAGGCGAACCCGCTCAAGCAGGCTCGCCAGGTGCAGGACGTTCTTTTGCATCACGCGATGCCGAGCCCCCACGGGCTCATATCGCTCCTCGGCCGCAAGCCAACTAGGCAGCTCGACCATCTGCATGCGCTCAGTTTTCCTTAACCGTCAGCGAGATCAGGCGGAATACGATGGTGAGCACCGCCACGCCAATCACGCCCGAAAGGATATACATGGCAGCCTGGCCGCCAAAGCCAAGGCCCTGTTCCTCGGAATAGACCTGCAGGTAATCACCCGTGGGCAGCGCGTCGGCAAAGGTCGGAGCATCGAGGCCGACCGAAGCCTGCAGGCTGTTGTCGCCAGCCTCCTGAACGGCAGTCGCGGCGCCCTCGGCGTCCCACTCACCCCAGGCGTCACCGGTGGCAAGCAAGCCGAGCGGCGTAGCCACGACAAGCACGGCAACCAAGATGAGCGTGGGGATCAGCGAGGTCTTCTTGGCGGTTGCGCCCTCGGACTCCAGCAGGCCGTCGGAAGCCTCGGGGCCGACGATAAAGCTCGGCGCCGTCTTCTTGATAAAGCCGTAGATAGCGGCGGTCGCCACGCCCTCGACCACACCGGCTACCAGCATATGCGGGATC
>URWZ01000026.1 GCA_900551625.1 uncultured Collinsella sp. | reverse complement strand
GTACGGCGCCGCCTGGTGGCAGACGTCGCGCAGGTGCGTCGAAGGCACGGCAAAGATGATGGCCTCGGCGCCGTCGAGCGCCTGCGTCAGGTCCGTCGTGGCGACGACGTTGCCGGGCAGCTCGTAGTCCACCAGATAACGGGGGTTACGGTGCTCGCCATTGATGCCGGCGGCCGTCTGCTCGCTATGGGCCCACATTATCACGCGCTCGGCTCGCGCGGCGGCAAGGCCGGCGACGGCGGTTCCCCAGGAGCCGGAGCCAATCAGCGCAACATTCATGACTCTCTCCTACTTATCGTCGGGCTCGGTGACGCGCTTGGTAAACGAGAGCTTGGACTCCTTGCCCGTCATGAGCTTTTTGATGTTCGCACGATGGGCCCACACCACGGTGATGCCGATCAGCGCCATGCAAAACTTAAGTCCGAGGCTGCTGTACGGAAAGACCGCGCAGGCAGCGATGGGAAGACCGATGGCCGCGGCAAGCGAGCCCACCGACACAAACTTGGTGATGGCGACGGCCACGATAAACATGCCCAGCAGCGAAAGTCCGATGGGCCAGTACCATGCGAGGATTACGCCCAGACCGACCGCGATGCCCTTGCCGCCGTGGAAGCTAAGGTACGGCGAGAAGATGTGGCCCCACACCGCTGCCAGGCAGATGACGCCGAGCATCCAGTCGCCGGGGGCTCCAGGCGCCATGATATTCGGCGGAAAACCATAGCCTAGATCGGCGATAAGCGGACGCGCGATAATGACGCAGATGGCGCCCTTCAGGCAGTCGAGCAGCAGCGTGAGCGCGGCCACCTTGGGGCCGGCTACGCGCAGGGCGTTGGTGGTGCCGATGTTGCCGGAGCCCGCCTTGCGAATGTCCGTGTGGTTAAACACACGGCCCAGGATCAGGCCAAACGGAATCGCTCCGATAAAGAACGAGACCACGGCGCAGATGGCGGTCAGCAGAATCAGATTATGCATCCTTTTGCTCCTTCTTCCTAAAGAAGAGTCGAATGGGCGTGCCGGAAAAATCGAAGGTCGAGCGCATGCGGTTCTCCACGTAGCGCTGGTAGGTGTCGTTGACCAGGTCGCTGTGGTTGACGAAGAACGTAAACGTCGGCGGGTTGACGCCCGTCTGGGTCACGTAGTGCATGCGCAGGCGGCGCTTGCCGTCCACCACGGTGTGGCCAAACTCGCGCAGGTCGGTGAGGAACGTGTTGAGGCGCGAGGTGGTGATCTTTTGCGAGCGCGTCTTTTCGGCGGCATCGACCATCGCCCAGATCTTCTCGACGCTGCGGCCGGTGAGGGCCGAGATGCGCAGGTACTGGGCCCAGGGAGCCATGACGCCCAGACGGCGGTCGACGGTCTCCATGCAGGCCTCGCGCTTACGGTCGTCGTCGAGCAGGTCCCATTTGTTGAGCAGCACCACAATGGCGCAGCCGCGCTCGATGGCCAAGCCCATGACCTTCTGGTCCTGCTCGGTGACGCCCACGGAGGCGTCGACGACGAGCAGCGCCACGTCGGCGCGGTCGATGGCGCGCAGGCCGCGGACCATGGAGTAGTACTCGATGTTCTCGTACACGGTGCTCTTCTTGCGAATGCCCGCGGTGTCGACCATGCGGTAGTGCTTGCCGTCGCGCTCGACGACGGTGTCGATGGCATCGCGCGTCGTGCCGGCGATGTTGGACACGATGGAGCGGTCCGCGCCCAGGATGCGGTTGAACAGCGAGGACTTACCGGCGTTGGGGCGGCCGATGATGGCAACGTTCAGCGCGTCGGGGAACTCATCGGCGACCTCGTCCTCCTCCTCGGGCAACAGGGCCACGATGTCGTCGAGCAGGTCGCCCGTGCCATGGCCGTGCAGGGCCGAGAGCGGCGTGGGCTCACCGATGCCGAGCGAATAGAACTCCCAGATGTTGTCGTTTTCGCGGTCGGGGTTGTCGAGCTTGTTCACCAGCAGAAAGACCGGCTTGTCGCAGCGCTTGAGCATGCGGGCGACCGACTCGTCCTCCTCGGTAACGCCGGTGCGGCCGTCGACCACAAACAGGATGACGGCGGCTTCCTCGGCGGCGGCGAGCGCCTGGTCGCGGATGGACGTGGCAAAGACGTCGTCGCTCTTGAGCGGCTCGATGCCGCCCGTGTCGACGATGGTGAACTCGCGGCCGTTCCAATCGGCCGTGTGATACGAGCGGTCGCGCGTGACGCCGCGGGACTCGTGGACGATGGCGTCCGAGGTCTGGGCCAGGCGGTTAACGAGCGTGGACTTGCCCACGTTGGGGCGTCCGACGACGGCGACGATAGGTTTCATCTGCTCTCCTTTAATGGGTAGGGTCAGCGGGAATAGTTGAATCGGCGGGCGTTGTGCCAAGGATGTGCTCCAGGGTATCGAGCAGCTCATGCGGCATGGTCGATACCACATGAACCTCAGCGCCGCGACCGGTAAGGCGTGCGAGTAATTCGTCACGATGATACTCGTCAAGGGTCATACCGTCGGCGTTGAACATGAGCTTAGGCACAAAGAGCATAACCCCCGACAGGTCCTGCGGCAGCTGCTCCAAGATGTCGCAGGCGACGATGAGGCCGGTCACGTCCACGTTGCCGCCAAAGTAGCGGTTTTTGATGGCCGTGACGGTACCGGCAAGGCCCTGCGGCGATTCCACAAAACGCGCCACCGTATCGCGCGCGCTGGCGCCCGAGAGGCACAGCAGGCGCTGGCCTTGGGTGGCGATTGCCTCGCGAACGCGGCGCAGGCGCTCGGCATCGGCGGCGAGCACGTTGTCGGTCTCGTCCAGATAGGAGCGGATCATGCCGATACCGTCGTAGTACTGCGGGTAGCCGTCGTAAAAGTCTGCCTCGGGAGGATCGATGCCGGCGTCCAGATAGAACTCGTCGCTCATCTGGAAGGTGTGGCGGCCAAAGCGCTCGAAGGCACGGTCCTGGAAAGGCCGGATCATGGCGATAGTCTCGCGCGCCAGCTCGGGCTTGTCGCTGTAGGACCAGCTAAAACGGTTCTGATGCTTGGTAAAACCGAGCGGCACAATGCCCAGGCTCGTGATTTGCTCGTGCTCCTCGCAAAAGCGCAGGGTCTTTTCCAGCTCCTCGCCGTCGTTCATACCGGGACACAGCACAATCTGGGCGTGGATCTCGATGCCGGCGGCCATGATGGTCTCGAGTACGTCCATGCCGCGTTGGGCGTTGCGGCCCATCATGCGGCGGCGGACGTCGGGGCTTACGGCATGGACCGACACGTTCATGGGGCTCATGTTGCGTTGGATGACGTTTTGCACATCTTCGTCGGTGAGGTTGGTCAGCGTGACGAAGTTGCCCTGCAAAAAGCTTAGGCGGTAGTCATCATCGCGGATGTAGAGCGTGGAGCGTCCGCCCTTGGGCAGCATGGTCATAAAGCAGAACACGCAGGCGTTGACGCAGGTACGCATGCCATCAAAGATGGGGCCATCGAAGTCTAGGCCCCAGTCCTCGCCGGGAAAGCGGTCGAGCTCTACAGGGGTGACGGTGCCGTCGCGCGGGTCGAAAACCTCCAACTCGACGGTGTCGTCGTCGGCTTCCCAAAGCCATACGATCATATCGGTAAGCCGCTCACCATTGACCGTGAGCACGCGCATGCCCGGCTCGATACCCACATCCCATGCGGGCGACTCGGGACGCACGTTCTTAACGAGCGCGCCATCACCCGGCTCGGGGTCGCGGCTGCGCCCGTAATCGGCCACCTCAGCGGCATATGCGGGTACGGTCTGGTCCATGATTAGCGGCAAAGCTCCTTGATGCGCTCGACGGCGCGTTCGATGTGTTCTTGCGGGGTGGAGGCTCCGGCGGTGATGCCGATGTGGTGAGCGTCGGTAAACCACGCGGCCTGAAGCTCGGAAGCTTCCTCGATGTGATACGTACGCTCGCAGGCGTTTGCGCAAATCTGCGCCAGGCGGCGGGTGTTGCCCGAGTTCTTGCCGCCCACCACGACCATGCAGTCGCAGCGGTTGGCAAGTGCGGCTGCTGCCTGCTGTCGCTCGCTCGTAGCGGCGCAGATGGTGTTGATCACGCGCAGTTCCTGCACGCGCGGGGTGATGGCAGCAACGACCTCGGCTAAGTTCTGCGCTGTCTGGGTGGTCTGCACAACCAGGCCTACCTTGCCCTTGAGCGGGAGCGCGTCCGCATCGGCGGCGCAACTCACGACCTGCGCGTCATCGCCAGCATGGCCCAGGATGCCCTCGACCTCGGGATGGCCCGGCTCGCCCACGACGAGCACGCGATAACCCTCGCGTACCAGGCGCTCGGCGGCCACGTGAACCTTCTTCACGTAGGGGCAGGTGGCATCGACAACGTCGAGGCCACGCTCGCGAGCGGCTTCGATCACCTGCGGCACCACACCGTGAGCGCGAATGATCACGGTGCCCGATGCGGCGTCGTCCAGGGTCTCGGCCAGACCGACGCCTGCCTCGTCAAGCTCGCGCACCACGATGGGGTTATGGATGAGCGGGCCCAGGGTGTGGACCTGAGCGTTCTCCCCCGCTTGCGGGGCGGCCGCCAATGCCATATCGAGCGCACGCTGCACGCCGTAGCAGGTGCCGGCGTGAGCAGCGATTTCGATGGTGGGGGCGTCTGCCTTGCCGGCAACGGCCTCTACGGTGCTCATGACTTCCTCGCCCATGGCTAGAACCTACCCGGGTGCTCGGCGCACAGGTCATCGCGCATGGCGTAGACACGACTCATTGCCTCGGACTCAAACCAAGCCAGGCGCTCCTTACGCTTGAGCTCGGCCGGTGCATCGGAAAGCGAGATTGCCTTGCCGGCACGGATCCAGCACTTTTTGGGGCGCATGAGCTTTTTGCCCGCAGGCGTAATATCGGACCAGCCGCAGATGGCGAGCGGGTTGACAGGCGCCTTGCCCATCTGGGCGATGAGCGCAAAGCCGCCGTGGACTTCGGGTTTGATCTCGCGTGAGCGGATGCGCGTGCCCTCGGGGAAGATCAAGACGTCCTCGCCGCGCTGCAGCGCATGCTGGGCGGCGCGCAGGCACTTCATGTCGGCGGTGCCGCGCTCGACGGGAATGCCACCCACGCGGCTAAAGGCCCATCGCACGATCTTGGACTTGGCAAACTCAGACTTAAAGATGGGGCGAATGCGGCGGCCGCCAAAGAACAGCGCCGTCTCTATAGCCAGGAGCTCGGCCATCGAGGTGTGGTTGCAGATGACCACGCTGCCGCGGCCTTCCTGGCGCTCAAACAGCAGATCGGCGTCCTCTACCTTCCAGCGCCACATGAGCTTGGAGAAAGCCCAAAGGATTGCCATGACCACGAAGACGGTGCCGCGGATGAGCGCGGGGAACTCGGCATAGGGGGCGTTGTAGTAATCCTCGGGCGTCTGCTTAAACAGGCGCATGGGCTACCTCCTTTGGTTGATGAGGTCCTCGATTATCGAGACGACCTCGTCGATGGTGTGGGCGGTGGAGTCGACGTGAACCGCGTCCTCGGCGGGCACGAGCGGCGCGACCTCGCGGCTGCTGTCGAGCTTATCGCGCTGCTTGAGGGCGTCGAGGGTCTCGTCGACCTCGGCCTCGAGCTGCTCTTCGGTGAGCGGTTGGGCGTCGTTTTGGTGGCGCTGCAGCACGCGGCGACGGGCGCGCTCGCGCGGGTCGGCGGTCAGAAAGACCTTGACCTGCGCGTTGGGGAAGACGACGGTGCCGATGTCGCGACCCTCGGCGACGATGTCGCGGTCCTCGGCGGCGCGGCGCTGGTGGATGAGCATGGCTGCGCGCACGCCTGGGTAGGCCGAGACCTTGGACACGTTGGCGTCAACCTGCGGGGTGCGGATGGCAGCCGAGGCGTCCTGGCCGTCGATGGTCAGGCGCGTGTCCTCGCCGGTGCCGTTGGTAAAGCGAATCTCGATCTGCTCGGCGAGGGCGTCAATGGCCGCCTCGTTATCCAGGTCGATGCCGCGGTCGAGCGCGGCGAAGGTGACGGCGCGATACATGGCGCCCGTGTCGAGCTTGTTAAAGCCCAGCTGGCGGGCGATCTCCTTGGCGATGGTGGACTTGCCGGAACCGGCGGGGCCGTCGATGGCGACGATCATGCAATGCTTCCTTTCGGTGGTTGACTTGCTGGTATGGGACGCAGGCGCTGCGGTTTGGCGGGTTGCCTAGCTCGTGTAGCGTTCGCGATAGGTGTTGCGCTTAGGCGCGGAGCCGTGGCTGCCGTGGTGACGCGTGTGACTCGCTGTGTTGGTCGCCGGCGCGGCGGCGCGCTTGGAGTTGGCCTGCTTGGGCGGGATGCCGCCGGCCTTGAGAATCTGCACCTCGCGGTCGGTGAGCTCGCGCCACGAGCCCTTGGCCACGTCCTTGAGCTCCAGGCCGGCAAAGTTGCAGCGGTGCAGGCGAATCACCGGGTGGTGGATCTTGCTCAGCATGCGCTTGACCTGGTTCTTGCGGCCTTCGCGGATGATGACCTCCACGGCGGTGGTACCGGGCTTTACGCCTTGCGGAGCCACGGCCTCAGCCTCGCGCGCGGTAATGACGCGGCAGATCGCCGGCTGGCATGGGCCGTCGTCGAGTTCGATGCCACGGCGTAGCGGCGTGAGGTCGCGGTCGGTCAGCTGCCCGTCCACAAGTGCCTGGTAGGTCTTATAGACATGCTTGCTGGGGTGCAGCAGGTCCTGCGACAGGTCGCCGTCGGTGGTAAAGAGCAAAAGGCCCGTGGTGTCGCGGTCCAGGCGGCCCACCGGGAAGAGTCCCGGAAAGCGGTCGCGGGGGACCAGGTCGGCCACGCAAGGGCGCTCCTGCGGATCGCTCATGGTGGTGAGGTAGCCGGTCGGCTTGTAGAGCATCAGGTACACGGCGCCCTGGTTGAGCTTGACGGGCATACCGTCGACCTCGATATGGTCGCGGTCGACGTCGACCTTGGTGCCCAGTTCGGTCGCGACCTGGCCGTTGACGGTCACGCGGCCGGCGGTCATCAGGTCCTCCGACCCGCGGCGGCTCGCCACGCCCGCGCGCGCCAAAAAGCGCTGAAGGCGCATGGTGTGCGGGTAGATGGGCTGGGCGTCGCCTGTGGGTGTTGTGGCGCCCGTGGCACGTGAGGTGCGCGTCTCCCCTGCTTCATTAGTCCTCGTCATGTAAATCCTCCGAGGTAACACCTGTGGGCAGAAGCTCCTCGCCATCGGTGTCCTCAACATCGGTATCGATCAGTTCGCGCTCTTCGTCCAGGTCCTCGGCCTGCTCCTCGAGCGTGGACTGAATGCTGCGGCCGCTCAGGCGCTCGCGGATAAACTGGCGCGACTGCTCGTCGGGGGCAAACTGCTCCAGATCGGGCAGGTCGCGAGTGGAGCGCAGGCCGAACTTTTCCAAAAAGGCGTTGGTCGTGCCGTAGATGATGGCCTGACCGCGCTCGGGGTCGCGCCCGAGCTCGCGCACCAAGCCTTTGTCTACAAGCGACGCGATGACGCCGTCGGAGTTGACGCCGCGGATGCCCTTGACCACCTCGCGCGTGACGGGCTGGTGGTAGGCGATGACGGCCAGGGTCTCGAGCGCCGCCTGTGACAGCTTTTGCGTGTCCCAGCTCAGCACGTAGGCCTCGACCACGTCGTGGTAGGCGGGGTGCGTAAACAGGCGCCAGCCACCGGCGACCTCGCGCAGCTGAAAGCCGCGGTTGGCCTCTTCGTACTCAACCTTGAGCTCGGCCAAAAGCGACGCGCACTCGCCGGGGGCGATATCCAGTGCGCCGGCCAGCGCGGGCGCACTCACCGGGTCGCTCGATACCAGCAGCATCGCCTCGAGGGCACCTTTGAGGCTGTTTGCCTCCAGCGTGGAAAGGGTTGACATGGTTGCCGCTCCTATTCGGTGAGCTCGGGGCCCTCGCCGGGCACATAGGCCTCGGCGCCCTCGACGCGGTTGATTTGAATGGTTCCAAAGATCTCGTCCTGGCTCAGCGTGAGCGAGCCGCGTTTGGCAAGCTCCAACATGGCCAGGAAGGTGACGACGAGCTGCTCGGTGGTGGCGTCGCCGTCCAGCAGCTCGCGGAAGGTACAGGTTTGGTGCGCCATGGTAAAGCGGTCGACCGAGGCCACCGTCAGGTCGAGCGGCACGCGATGTGGCGCCACGTGCTCGGCCTCCAGCAGGAAGGTCTGGCGCTTGCCATCCAGGTCGGCGCAGATGACGGCGAGGCCGCGCAGGGTAATGCCGGCCAGATAGTCGGGCATAAGGCCTAGGAACTCGGGGTCGGGGCCGGCCACGCGCGGATGCATGCGGCTCTCGGCCTGCATACGCGCGCCAAGGGCTGCCGCCGCGCCCTTAAACTGCTTGTAGGCGATCAGACGCTGGATCAGGACCTCGCGCAGGGCGTCGCCGTCGAGCGCACTGAGTTCCTCGAGGTCTTCGTCGTCCTCGTCATCGTCGACTGTTTTGCGCGGGGCCTCCTGGGGCACCAGCGAGGCGGCCTTGATGTCCAAAAGAGTTGCCGCGACCAGCAAAAAGTCGCTCGCCACGTCCAGGTCCAGCGCCTCGATGCGCTCGGCCTCGGCAAGGTATTGCTCGGCTACCTCGCTGATCGAGATGGCACCGATATCAACTTTTTGGCGGGTTACCAGCTGCAGCAGCAGGTCGAACGGTCCGCTGTAGACCTGCGTCGACACGCGATACGACATCTTCGACCTCCTTTGACGGCGCCTTCGCGGCGCGGTTTGGGTGCATGTTGCAACCGTTTTGCACGGTCGACCTGTAAGTTTACCTTAGATGCCGGCGATTGCGAAGTTGAGCAGCTGCTCAGCAAGCGGATACACGGTAACGTCGAAATACCGTCCGATCACGTCGATGCCGGTCCACATGGGCAGCAGATACAGCACTAGGATGAGGATGGGCATGGCGTATTGCTGCAGGCGGTAGTAGTTGGTGAGCGCCTTGCCCTTGAGGAACGGCACGATAATCGACGAGCCGTCGAGCGGCGGGATCGGGATGAGGTTAAAGAACGCGAGCGACAGATTGACCACGATAAACGTGGCACCGAAGTTCATGATTTGGGAGGCTACGGCAAAGGACATGCTGGCGTAGAGGTTGCCGTATGCCGCGTGCATGAGGGCGGCCGCGAGACACGCGAGTGCGATGTTCGATGCAGGGCCGGCTGCGCTCACCAGGACCTCGTCGCGCTTGGGGTGCTTGAGGTTGTTGAGGTAGACGGGCACGGGCTTGGCGAAGGCGAATACCGGGCCGCCGGCCGCGAGCATAAGCAGCGGCAGGAGGACGGTGCCAAACGGGTCGATGTGGTTGAGCGGGTTGAGCGAGACACGGCCGCGCGAACGGGCCGTCTTGTCGCCGAGCGCCCATGCTGCGGCGGCGTGCGCGCTCTCGTGGATGACGATGCCAACGATGACGGCGACGGCGCTGGCGAGCAGGTTCATGAAGTAGCTGCTGGACATGTCACTCCCCTAGCGGACGCGGCGCGAGGTGCGCGTGAGCAGGTAGTCAACCACAAACAGGATGACGGCCACGATGGCGTAATCTAAGCGGAACACGCCGCCAAAGGGCGATGTGATGACGCCGTAGCCGGCGATGGCGCTCGGCAGCGCGCGTGAAAGCTCAACGACAAAGCTCACGATCTGCAGTTTGGCGGTCAGGCCGCTAAAGCACAGCAGCACGGTCATCGCGCTCATAAAGATGCCGCAGATGCGACAGGCGATGGCGATGATGCTCATCGCCACGGCAGCGGCTTTACGAGAGTTCACGCGCGGTCTCCTCTTCGATCTGGGTGGAAAGCTCCAGCCATTCGTCCTCGAGCTTGGGCAGCTCTTGCTTAAGGCCGTTATATTCCCCCAGCGCGGCGTTGAACTTATCCTGATCGGCATAAAGCTCTTCGCTTGCCATCAATTCCATAAGCTCGTCATAGCGGGCGCGCTTTTTGTCCAGCTCCGCCTCGATCTTCTTGAGCTGGTTGCGCACACCCTTGAGCTTTTTGTTGAGCGCGGCGCGGGCCTGGGCCTCGGCGCGCTTTTGCTCCTTGGTCTTTTTGCCCTCGGCCGGCTTGGGGGCGGCGGCGGGGGTGTCGGCCTGGGCGGCGCTGGCTTTGGTGGACTTTGCCGCGGCAGGCGCGCTCTCCCCTGCCGCCTCGGCGGCGGCGCGGGCAGCGAGATCCTCGCGTTTGAAGAGGTAGTAGTCGTAGTCGCCGTCGTAGACCGTGACCTTGCCGTCGCGGATGTCGATGATGCGATTTGCCACGGCGCGCACCAGGTGCTCGTCGTGGCTGATCAGCACGATGGTGCCGGGGAAGTTTTGCAGGGCGCTCTCGAGCATATCCACCGAGTCAATGTCCAGGTGGTTGGTGGGCTCGTCCAGGCACAGGAGCGCCTCGGGCGCCACGAGCATCTTGGCCAGGGCCAGACGGGCCTTTTCGCCACCGGAGAGGACGCGCACCTGCTTTTCGATTGCGTCGTTGTCGCTAAACAGGAAGGCGCCCAGCAGGCTGCGCTGCTGCGGCACGGTCCACTTGGGCGTAACGGTGTCGATCTCTTGCAGGACGGTGTTTGACTCGGTCATGCCCTCGAGCGCATGCTGGGCATAATAGGCCACGCCCACGTTAGTGCCCAGGTCGCGCGTGCCGGTGGTGGGCGGCTCCAAGCCGGCAAGGATCTTCATGAGGGTGGACTTGCCGGCGCCGTTGGGGCCGACGAGCGCCACGTGCTCGCCGCGGTAGAGCTTAAGGTCGATGTCGCTGTAGATGTGCTTGTTGCCGTAGGATTTGGATACGCCCTCCAGGTCCACGACCATGTCGCCCGAGCGCGGCGGGTCGGGGAACTTAAAGTCGATGTGCTTGTGGCCTTCGGGCAGGATGACAAGTTCCTTTTTGATCTGCTCGATCTTGCGGATGCGCTCCTGCGCCTGGGCGGCCTTGGTGGGCTTGTAGCGGAACTTGTCGACGAAGACCTGCATGTGGGCGATGTCGCGCTCCTGGGCAGCGCGCTTGGCGCGCATCTGTTCCAGATTGTCCTCGCGTTGCTTGAGGTAACTGCTGTAGTTGCCGGTGTAGGTGGTCACGCGGCGGTTCTCGAGCGCGGCGACGTGATCGACGCAGGCGTCCATGAAGGCGCGGTCGTGGCTGACGATGAGCACGGCGCCGTCGTAGTTGGCAATAAAGCCGCGCAGCCACTGGACGCTCTCGAGATCCAGGTGGTTGGTGGGCTCGTCGAGCAGCAGCAGGTCGGGGTGGCGCAGGAAGAGCTTGGCGAGCGCGATACGCATCTGCCAGCCGCCCGAGAACTCGGAGCACGGGCGCTCAAAGTCGGTGACCTTAAAGCCCAGGCCGGACAGGATCTTGCGGGCGTTGCTCTCGAGCTCGTAGCCGCCCAGATGCTCAAAGCGGTCCTGGACCTGGCCGTACTCGTTAAGGAGTGCGTCGACGTCCTTGCCTTGCTCGGAAAGCTCGGTGATCTGGGCCTGCAGCTCGTTGGCGCGCTCGCCCATGCGGCGGATTTCCTTGGCGGCGGCCATGACCTCGGCGAGGATGGTGGTGTCCTTTTGCTCCAGGTTGGTTTCCTGCTCTAGGTAGCCTACCTGGCAGTCCTTGGCGTACTGGACCTGGCCGGCGTCGGGGCTGTCGATGCCCATGATGATCTTGAGCATGGTGGTTTTGCCGGCGCCGTTGGGGCCCACGAGCGCAAAGCGTTCGCCGGGGTTGATCTGGAAAGACGCGCCGCTAAAGAGGACGCGCGCGCCGAAGCTTTTTTCGATCTTGTCGACCAGGAGGATCATGGTGCCGCCTTTGACCTTGTGTGCCTATATGAAAAAAGGCCCCAACTTGCGTTGGAGCCTCATTCAATGCTCGGGTGGAGACGAGGGGGATCGAACCCCTGACCTCTTGACTGCCAGTCAAGCGCTCTCCCAGCTGAGCTACGCCCCCGCACGAAGAAGTACTATACGGGAACTCGGTCAGCGATGCAAGGACAATTTTAGAAAAACTTTCTGCGGCGGGGGCGAGGATGCGGGACGGACTCGAGGGCGAGGGGGCCGCGATGCCCGATCCGGCCCGCGGGGCGCGTCCCGCGGGCGGCGGCGAGGCCGCCGCCCTCCTTCCCGGCGCCCGCCCGGCCGCCCCCGGGGACCTCCCGCCACGAAACCGGCCCATCTACTACGTTTGGGCGGCATCCCCCGACCATGGCGTCTCGGGCAAAAATAAAACCGCAGGTAGACGGCCTGCGGTTTTCGCGAAATACGGGGTATGGTCGAGGGGCCGGGGCTAAACGTAGTAGATGGGCCGGTTCCGTGGCGGCGGCATCGCGCGCAGTCGGCCGAGGGCGCTCGGAAGTGAGTTAGCAGGCTATTTGCAAGTGAAAA
>URWZ01000025.1 GCA_900551625.1 uncultured Collinsella sp. | reverse complement strand
TGACCTACCGCATCAACCCCAAGACGGGCGAGAAGGTATCGCTGCTGGGCTACGGCTGCATGCGCTGGCCCCTGCTGGAGTCGCCGGCGGCCGACGGCAACCCGATCGACCAGGAGGCCGTCAACGAGCTGGTCGATTATGCCATCGCCCACGGGGTCAACTATTTCGACACGGCCCCCGTCTACATACAGGGCTTTTCCGAAAAATCGACGGGTATCGCCCTCAAACGCCATCCGCGCGAGAAGGTGTTCATCGCCACGAAGATGTCCAATCACCGTATGGCAGGGCGGGGAATGTCTCCCGCTCGGATATTCAAGGATTCGGAGGAGATGTACCGGCGGTCGCTTCGCGACTTGCAAACGGATTATCTGGATTACTATCTGCTGCACGCTGTGGGCGGCGACAAGGGCATCGAGACTTTCAACGAACGTTTTATCGACTGCGGCGTGCTCGACTTTCTGCTGCGCGAGCGCGAGGCCGGTGCGTCGACCGATACCGAGGTCGATCCTGCCAACGAGCTTACCGTTGCCTATCACCAGCTGGTGAATGAGCTGGGTGTCGAGGGTGCCAACGAGCTGCTCGACAAGCTCGAGTTCCACCCTGTCTTTACCGCACATCCCACCGAGGCCCGTCGTAAGGCCGTCGAGGGCAAGATCCGCCGTATCTCCAACCTGCTGGAGGAGCGTCCGCGTCTGGGCGGCTCCGACCTGGTGGAGAACGAGCGCCATATGCTGCAGGAGATCGACGCCCTGGTGCGTACGAGTCCCATCGCGCTCAAGAAGCCCACGCCGGTCGAGGAAGCCGATACCATCATCGACATCTTCGATAACACGCTGTTCGACGTTATCCCCGTTATCTATCGTCGTTTTGACGATTGGGTGCTGGGCGACAAGGCCGGTACTGTGCCGCCGCTGTGCCCGGCGTTCTTCCATCCCGGCAGCTGGATCGGTTCCGACCGCGACGGTAACCCCAACGTCACCGCCAAGGTGAGCCGTGAGGTCGCCGCCAAGTACTTTACGCACATGGTGCTCAAGCTCGAGGACAAGTGCCGCCACATCGGCCGCAACCTCACGCTCGAGGCTACCTACAGCAAGCCGTCGGCCGAGCTCATTAACCTGTGGAACCATCAGGTCGAGATGAGCCCTCGTTACACGGCCCGCGCCGAGCTGATCTCCGAGCACGAGCCGCATCGCGCCGTCATGCTCGTCATGGCCGACCGCCTGAACGCCACCGTCCGTCGTATCACCGACACCATGTACCACAGCGCCGACGAGTTCCTGGATGACCTGCGCGTCGTCCAGCGTTCGCTGGCCGCCTGCGGTGCCGTCCGTGCTGCCTACGGCCCGGTCCAAACCATCATCTGGCAGGTCGAGTCCTTCGGCTTCCATATGGTCGAGATGGAGTTCCGTCAGCACTCCGTGGTGCATGCCCGCGCCCTTAAGGATATCCACGAGAACGGTATCCATGGCGACCTGCAGCCCATGACGCGCGAGGTCATCGATACCTTCCGCGCCATCGGTTCCATCCAAAAACGCTACGGCAAGAAGATGGCGCACCGCTACATCATCTCGTTCACCAAGAGCGCCCAGCATGTGGCCGACGTCTTTGAGCTTGCCCACCTGTCCTTTGCACACGAGGAGGATGTCCCCGAGCTCGACGTGATCCCGCTGTTCGAGCAGCTCGAGGACCTCGAGGGCTGCGTTGACGTGCTCGACCAGATGCTCACGCTGCCCGTAGTGCAAAAGCGCCTTGCCCAGACCAACCGTCGCATGGAGGTCATGCTGGGCTACTCCGACTCCTCCAAGGACGCCGGTCCTACCACGGCCATGCTCGCGCTGCACTCCGCACAGGAGCGCATCGCCAAGTGGGCCGAGAAGAACGATATCGATCTGGTGCTCATGCACGGTCGCGGCGGTGCCGTGGGCCGTGGCGGCGGCCCGGCCAACAAGGCCGTGCTGGCGCAGCCCAAGGGTTCGGTCAACTGCTTCTTTAAGCTCACCGAGCAGGGCGAGGTCATCTTTGCCCGTTACGGCAACCGCACGCTGGCTCAGCGCCATGTTGAGTCCGTTGCCGCCGCAACGCTTTTGCAGTCGGCCCCGAGTGTCGAGAAGACCAACACCGAGACCACGCAGAAGTTCTGGGATATGGCCGAGAAGCTCAACGCCGCAAGCCACGAGCGCTATCTGGACCTGCTGAACACCGAGGACTTTACACCGTGGTTCTCGACCGTGACGCCGCTGACCGAAGTCGGTCTGCTGCCGATCGGCTCGCGTCCCGCCAAGCGCGGCTTGGGTGCCAAGTCGCTCGACGACCTGCGTACCATTCCGTGGATCTTCAGCTGGAGCCAGGCACGCATCAATCTGGCCGCTTGGTACGGCCTGGGTACTGCCTGCGAGCAGTTTGGCGATCTGGACCAGCTTAAGGCTGCCTACCAGGAGTGGCCGTTCTTCCGCACCTTTATCGACAACATCGAGATGTCGATCGCCAAGACCGACCAGCGCATCGCCAAGATGTATCTGCATCTGGGCGATCGCCAGGATCTGTCCAAGAAGGTCTTTACCGAGATGCAGCTCACCCGTAAGTGGGTCCTTGCCATCGTCGGTGACGAGTGGCCGCTGCAGCGCCGCCGTGTGCTTGGCTGTGCCGTCCGCGTGCGCAACCCCTACGTCGACGCCCTATCCATCGCCCAGGTCCGCGCCCTTCGCGAGGTGCGTATGAACCAGGACGAGATGGCCGAGGAGAAGAAGGCCGAGTACATGAGCCTGATTCTTTCGACTGTGACCGGCGTCTCGGCAGGATTGCAGAACACGGGGTAATCGATAGCCCTGTGGCTCTCACCGGGGCCCGATGGGTTTCCCTCTGAATGCGTCCTCGCACTTGAAGCCCCCTTATCCTGCTCCTTAGGAGCTGCGGATAAGGGGGCTTCGTGCTGCGGAATGCATTCAGAGGGAAACCCGTCGGGCCCCTTCGTCCTCGGTCTTCAGGGATTAAAGCTGAAGGGAATAAGGCGCGCTTCGCGCACTTTGGATTGGGTCTGTCCCGGCGGCGCGTTTGGCGCTTCGCGCCTCGCGTCTTATCGATTGGGATTGAGATGCATGTGGCGCTTCTCGCCTTACGACTGTTGCGGCCGCGGTCCCGTTTGGGGTCGCGGCCGTTTTGTTGTGGGTCAAATATGAACGTTGTGTTAATGAGTCGGTGGACGGTGGTGTTTTTCGGTGAGCGGCGTATCCTTCCAACGGTTTATCTAGTGTGTCAGTTGAAAGGAAGAGGGCGCTCGTCGTTGTTTGAATGTGAACTGCCGTTTGACCGCAAGACGTTGCATCTGGAGCTCGAGGATAAAAACTTCGCCGGTGTGATGGAAGGTCACCAAAACGAGTTTAAGACCACGAAATCGCAGGAAGAGCTGGTAGAGGAGTCGCTTGCCAACCCTTATGGCTCGCCTTCGCTCGAGGAGCTTTGTGCTGGCAAGAAGGATATTGTCATCATTAGCTCCGACCATACGCGCCCCGTTCCCTCGCGTGTGACGATGCCTATTCTGCTGCATCACATCCACTCCGCTGCGCCTGAGGCGCGCGTTCGCATTCTGGTTGCTACGGGTATGCATCGTCCGTCGACGCACGAGGAGCTTGTCAACAAGTACGGCGAGGAGATCGTTGCCAACGAGGAAATCGTTATGCACGTCGCGACTGACGACAGCATGATGAAAAAGATCGGCACCCTGCCCTCTGGCGGCGAGTGCATTATCAACAAGATTGCCGCCGATTGCGATCTGCTGCTTGCCGAGGGCTTCATTGAGCCGCACTTCTTTGCCGGTTTCTCTGGCAGCCGCAAGTCCGTCCTTCCCGGTATCGCCAGCTACAAGACCATCATGTACAACCACAACGGTCAGTTTGTGAATGATTCCCACTCGCGTGCTGGCAACCTGTGCCACAACCACGTGAGCGAGGACATGTTTGCTGCTGCCGAGATGGCTCACCTTGCCTTTGTGCTGAACGTGGTACTCAACGGCAAACACGAGGTCATTGGCTCCTTTGCCGGCGACATCCACAAGGCACACGAGGCTGGCTGCGAGTTCGTGAAGAGCCTTGCCGGCGTTGAGCCCGTCGAGTGCGAGATTGCCATCACCACCAACGGCGGCTACCCGCTCGACCAGAACATCTATCAGGCCGTGAAGGGCATGTGCGCTGCCGAGGCCACACTTCCCGAGGGCGGCGTGATCATCGATGTCGCCGGTTGCGCCGACGGTCACGGCGGCGAGGGCTTCTATCACAACATCGCCGACAACGATCCGGCAGAGTTTGAGCGTGCCTGCATCGATCGTCCCAAGGACGAGACCCTGCCCGACCAGTGGACGAGCCAGATTTTCGCCCGCATCCTGGCACATCACCCTGTGATCATGGTTACTGATCTGTGCGATCACCAGATGATTAAGGATATGCACATGACGCCGGTCAACACTATCGAGGAGGCACTCAAGCTCGCCTTTGAAATGAAGGGTGCCGATGCCAAGGTTGCCGTCATTCCCGATGGCCTGGGCGTTGTCGTCGCGCAGCACTAGTGCGCGGCCTAAACGAATCGTTTGTAACCGACAAGAAAGATAAGGTTTTATGCTTACCAAACTCCTCTGCGAATTCGGCGCAACGGCCCTCATGATCATCTTTGGCGTGGGCGTGCACTGCGATACCGTGCTTAAGGGCACCAAGTATCAGGGCTCCGGCCACATGTTTGCCATCACCACCTGGTCTTTTGGCATCTCGGTTGCTCTGTTTATCTTTGGCGGCGCCGTGTGCATGAACCCCGCCATGGTGCTTGCCCAGTGCATCGTCGGCCTGGTGCCGTGGAGCAGCTGCATCCCCTTCATGATTGCCGATATGCTCGGCGGCTTTGTGGGTGCCGTAATCGCTTGGCTTATGTATGCCGATGAGTTCAAGGCTTCCGATGGTGTCGTCGATCCCATTGCCCAGCGCAACATCTTCTCGACCAACCCCACCACCGAGGGCACGAACTATGCCCGTAACTTCTTCTGCGAGGCTATCTGCACCTTTGTGTTCATCAGCGCCATCCTTACTGCCGCTAGCCGCGCTGGTGAGAACGTTCTGATGCTCGCCATCTGCGTCGGCCTGATCGTTTGGGCTGTTGGCATGGGCATGGGCGGCATCACCGGCTTCGCCATGAACCAGGCTCGTGACCTTGGTCCTCGCATGGCCTATCAGGTGCTGCCGATCAAGAACAAGGCTGACAACAACTGGAAGTATGGCCTGCTTGTTCCTGGCATCGCACCGTTTGTCGGTGCCGCTCTGGCCGCGCTGTTTGTGCATGGTTTCTTGGGCATGTTCTAGTCCAAGGCTACATAGTTGTCCGCCGCCCGCATGGGGTAACTTCCCAGCGCGTCCTCGGACATGCAAAAAGGCTCGCTGCGCACTTCGTGCGGCGAGCCTTTTTGCGTCCTGCGGAGTGCGTTGGAAAGTTACCCCCTACCGAGCCCTGGGCATTCTTGGCTGTGTTCGAACAAGCAACTCAACATATATATCTGAATTTGGATGGGAGGGGCTTGTTGCTGGTAGGGGCGTTGAAGCGTGAGTGAATCTTTGGGATGCGTGGCGCCTTGGGTTGGGGCGATGCTTTGGGATGAGGTTCTTACTTAGTTGAAGAGGGGTTTTATGGCTGAGAGGTAGTCTTTGGCTACGTCCTCTTTTGGGGCTTGGAAGTTGTGCCAGGCCCACCATTGGACCATTCCTACGAAGCTTGAGGCTATGTGGTGTAGTAGGAAGCTTCGGTCCATGGTGCCGGCGGGGCCGTTTGGGTCGGTGGGGACGGTTTCGGCTGCTCGTGACATGATGGTCTTGCGTAAGCAGTCGGCGAAGACGCGTGAGCCGGCGCCGGCTACGAGGGCTCGGACGCCCTGGCGACGCTCCCAGAGATTGTTGAGAATATGCTCGATCTGCACGAGTGGGTCGTCGAGCGGTGTGCCATCGTCGTCGAGGGCGTGGGTGCAGATGTCGCTCACGAGCTCGGACAGCAGGTCGTCTTTGCTCTTAAAGAGGCCGTAGAATGTCGCGCGGCCTACGTGAGCGCGCGCGATGATGTCGCCGACGGTGATCTTGCCGTAGTCCTCTTCGCGCAGCAGCTCGGAGAACGCCGCAACGATGGCAGCGCGGCTTTTTGCCTTGCGGGCATCCATGGCTACGCGTCCGCGTGAACGAGCAGGCAGCGGAGCGTGCCGGAGCAGCCCTCGTAGGGGCGTTTGCCGGCGCCGTAGCCGACGGCTTCGATGTGGTAGCGTGAGGGCAGTTGGTCGGACGTACGCAGCGCGGTGACGATGGCGGCGCCCGTGGGCGTCACGAGCTCGCCGGCGACCGGTGCAGGCGTGAGGGCGATATTGCCCGCCTGGCACAGGTTGACGACAGCGGGGACGGGAATGGGCATAAGGCCGTGGGCACAGTGGATGGTTCCGTGGCCCTCGGAGAGCGACTCGACAACGATGTCCTCAATACCCAGGTCATCGAGGCAGATGGCGACAGAGCAGACGTCGACGATGGAATCGACGGCGCCTACCTCGTGGAACATGACGGTCTCGGGCGTTTTGCCGTGGGCCTTGGCCTCGGCGGCGGCGAGCGCGGTAAAGATGGCGAGCGCACGACGCTTAGCGCCATCGCTTAGCTGCGAGCCGTCGATGATGGCGGTGACGTCCGCCAAAGAACGGTGGTGGTGGGCGTGATGATGGCCCTCGTGGCCATGACCGTGGGCCTCATGGTCATGGTCGTGGTTGTGTGTGTGCTCGTGTTCATGCTCGCCATGGTCATGATGGTGATGCTCATGCTCGTGCGTGTGCTCGGCAGCTGCTTCGTTGCCGTAGAGCCAGGTCATGTCGTGGTCATGGTTCTCGAGCTCCTCTGCCAGCTGAACGTCAAAGTCGCAGGCGTCGATGCCATGCTTGTTTACGCGTGTAACGGCAATCTCAAAGCCGTCGACCGGCAGCGTGGCGAGCTGTTCGCGCAGGCGCTCCTCGCTGGCGCCCAAGTCGAGCAGGGCCGCGACGGTCATATCGCCGCTGATGCCCGAGGTGCCATCGATGATAAGCGTGTGCTGATGGTTAGACATGGAATGCTCCTTAACGGGCGCGGGGTGTGCCGGCGCTCAGATGATTGATAAGACTTGCCTGGTAGGCGGCACCAAAGCCATTGTCGATATTGACGACCGAAACGCCGCTGGCGCAGGAGTTGAGCATGGCGAGCAGTGCGGCTACGCCACCAAAGCTCGCGCCGTAGCCCACGCTGGTGGGAACGGCAATGACCGGACAGCTCACCAGGCCGCCGATAACGCTCGCCAGCGCGCCTTCCATGCCGGCGATGGCGATGACCACCTGTGCCTGGGCAAGCTCCTCGGCATGCGCGAGCAGACGGTGCAGGCCGGCGACACCTACGTCGTAGAGGCGATCGACCTCGTTGCCATAGAACTCGGCCGTCACTGCCGCCTCTTCGGCGACGGGCAGGTCGCTCGTGCCGGCGCAGGCGACGACGATGCGTCCGTTGCCGGTGGGGGAGGGCTTGCCTCCCACGAGGGCGAGCTGTGCGTCCGGGGCATATCCCAGGTCGATGCCGTTGTCGAGGAGCTCCGAGGTGCGGGCTGCCTTTTCGGCGTCCAGGCGCGTGACCAGGATGCGCTCCTGGCCGGCATCGCGCAGTGCTTCGATAATGGCGGCAACCTGCTCGGCGGTTTTACCGGCGCCGTAGACAACCTCGCCGGCTCCCTGGCGCACCCCGCGCGAAAGATCGAGCTGTGCAAAACCCAGGTCGGCGGTTGGCGCCGTCTGGATGCGCGTGAGGGCGTCTGCCGGGGCGACTGCTCCGCCGGCAACATCGCTCAGCAACTGCTCAAGATCTCGCTTATCCATATATGTTCCCTTCGACGGCGCAAAGTCTAGCACTCAAAGGGTATGTTTCCGAACACTAAGACAAAATTGTTCGGAAACTATAGGACAGACTGATTCAATTGTTAGACGGATCGGCTAGTCGCGCAGGATGATGTCCATGGCGAGCATCAGGTTGCGCTCGTCGATGGCAAACGGGGCGGCCTCGCGCGTCTTGGGCTTGGCGCAAAACGCGATGCCCGTGCCCGCGGCCTGAATCATGGGGATGTCGTTGGCGCCGTCGCCGATCGCGACGGTGTGGGCCATGTCGACACCGCACTCAACCGCCCAATCCAGCAGCTGGATGAGCTTGGACTCCTTGGTCACGATGTCTGCCGCCAGCTTACCGGTGAGCT
The DNA here is from genome assembly GCA_900551625.1 of uncultured Collinsella sp. Taxonomy (GTDB): domain Bacteria; phylum Actinomycetota; class Coriobacteriia; order Coriobacteriales; family Coriobacteriaceae; genus Collinsella. Next base: position 4,068 of record URWZ01000025.1, on the reverse strand, counting down.
TGCCGTCCACGACCTCCAGGCGGTTAGAGAGGCAAAAGTCGATGCCCGCGGCGGCCACGATCTTGTCGGCGACCTCGTGAAAGCCGCCGCTTACCACGCCGACCTTCCAGCCCTTGCTGTGTGCCGAGCGCACAAGCTCCAGCGCGCCGGGGGTAAACGTCACGCGCTCAAAGGTGCGCTCGAATACGCTCTCATCCAAGCCGGCAAGCAGCCCCACGCGTTCCTCGAGCGCCTGCTTAAAGTCGAGCTCGCCGCGCATGGCGCGCTCGGTGATCTGCGCTACCTGCTCGCCCACGCCGGCCTCCTCGCCCAACAGGTCGATGACCTCCTGGTTGATGAGCGTGGAGTCGATATCCATAACGATGAGGCATGCGGTCATGACGGGCCTTTCCGAGTGCGGTTGTATTGGGGCACATTGTCGCACGCCGCGCGCTTGGGCGACGGCCAGGCCGCGTCAATTGTTTCGTCTCCGTCAAGTCTTTGGGCAAGAGCTACTTTTTCGCGGCACATCGACGCGGGTGCGATAAGATAGAACGCCATGCCCGGCTGCGCGGTTTACGCAGGCTGGGCAAATCTGTACGACGCCGCCCGGAACGACACGGGGCGGCACAGATCCATAAAGGAGGATCACTGGTATGAGCCAGACCCGTCCCATCGATGAGCATTCCATGCACACCCGTACCTGCGGCGAGCTTCGCTTCGAGAACGTGGGCGAAGAGGTCACCCTCACCGGTTGGGTGAGCCGTCGCCGCGACCACGGCGGCCTTATCTTCTGCGACCTTCGCGACCGCGAGGGCATCACGCAGCTCACCTTCGACCCCGAGCACTCCGACGGCGATGCCTTTAAGATCGCCGAGACCATGCGTCCCGAGTGGCCCATCAAGATCCACGGCGTCGTGCGCGCTCGTGGCGAGGAGACCACCAACACCAAGCTCGCGACCGGCGAGATCGAGGTCCTGACCGACCACGCCGAGGTGCTCAACACGTCCGTCACCCCGCCGTTCCAGATCGAGGACGGCATCGAGACCAGCGAGGACACCCGCCTGCGCTATCGCTATCTGGACCTCCGTCGTCCCGAAATGATGGCCAACCTCAAGCTGCGCTCCGACTTCACCTTTGCCATTCGCGAGGCGCTGCACAACCGTGAGTTCATGGAGGTTGAGACGCCCTCCCTGTTCAAGTCCACGCCCGAGGGCGCCCGCGACTTCATCGTCCCCAGCCGCATCCAGCCGGGTAACTTCTACGCCCTGCCGCAGTCCCCGCAGCTCCTGAAGCAGCTGCTCATGGTCGGTGGTGTCGAGCGCTACTACCAGGTTGCCAAGTGCTTCCGCGACGAGGACCTGCGTGCCGACCGTCAGCCCGAGTTCACCCAGGTCGATATCGAGATGTCCTTCGTGGACCAGAACGATGTCATGAGCGCGCTCGAAGAGGTTCTTGCCGATGCTTTCGGTCGCATGGGCGTCGAGATGCCCACGCCGCTGCGCCGCATGAACTACTGGGATGCCATGGACACCTATGGCTCCGACAAGCCCGATACCCGCTATGGCATGCACCTGGTCGACCTGACCGACATCTTTGCCAACTCCAAGTTCAAGGTCTTTGCGACTGCCGCGAACGAGGAGGGCTCTGTCGTCAAGGCCATCAACGCCAAGGGCGCCGGTGCCTGGGCACGTGCCAAGATCGATAAGCTCGCCGGCGTGGCCTCCACGTTTGGCGCCAAGGGCCTGGCCTGGATCGCCTTCCGCGAGGACGGCTCCATCAACAGCCCCATCGTCAAGTTCTTCTCGGACGAGGAGATGGCCGCTCTGCGCGAGCGCATGGACGTCGAGCCTGGCGACCTCGTGATGTTCGCCGCCGGCCCGCGCCTGCTCTCTGACGAGATTCTGGGCGGCATGCGTTCCCACATGGCCAACGCACTTGAGATCAAGCGCGAGGGCCACGACTTCCTGTGGGTCGTCAACTTCCCGCTGTTCCACTGGGATGAGGACCGCAAGGCCTACGCTGCCGAGCATCAGCCCTTCACGCTGCCGACCGAGACCGACATCGCCAAGATCGAGGCCGACCCGCTGGCGGCCGGTTCTTGCACCTACGACTTTGTCATGGACGGCTTTGAGGCCGGCGGTGGCGGTATGCGTATCCACAACGCCGAGATGCAGATGTCCATGCTCAAGCTCCTGGGCTTTACCGAGGAGCGCGCCGAGTCGCAGTTCGGCTTCCTCATGGAGGCCCTCAAGTTTGGTGCGCCCCCGATGGGCGGTTTCGCTCTGGGCCTGGACCGCGTGTGCATGCTGCTCACCGGTTCCGACTCCATCCGCGACGTCATGGCGTTCCCCAAGACGGCCAGCGGCTCCGACCTCATGTCGGGCGCCCCGAGTGCCGTTAGTGGCGCCCAGCTCAAGGACGTCAGCCTGCGCCTGATGTAGGCGAGTGGCTACATATTGCCCGCAACGAGGGAAGGACGCGTGCCTTCCCTCGTTTTTTGTGAGACGGGGGTGCGCCGGTAACGTACAATAACTACCACGTGGCTGGGTTTGCCGGCCGAATGTGCGATGTCGTGGGAGGGGACATGGTCGAGTTTACAAAGACGATTAAAGATCCGTTGGGATTACATGCCCGCCCGGTTGCGCTGCTCTATGACATCATTGCCAAGCATCGTAGCGACGTGTCAGTCAGCATCGGCGATCGCCACACGGATGGCCGCGATGTCATGGGACTCATGGCCCTCTATGGTGAGTGCGGCGAGAGCGTCGTCTTTCGTGTTTCGGGCGTAGACGAGGCTTCCTGCGTTACGTCGATCAGAAACCTCTCGCTCTAAGCATGACGGGGCGCGGCAAAGGACAGCTCTTTGCCGCGCCTTTTTGTTTTGTTTCGTATAGGAAACTTTTTCGAAATCTGAATGGGGACCCTTTCCAAAAAGTTAACCACGTGTTAGTTTACTAAAGCGAACATAGACGTGGTTAACTTTTATCGCGTCGATGTTAAGGACGAACTGACGTTAGGAGCTACTCATGTCTTGCGGACCGCAGATGCCGGCCATGCCGCTTTCGATGGTAAAAGCGGGCGAAACCGTGCGCGTGTCTCGTGTAAAGGGCAATGAGGACATGAAGCACCACCTCAAGGACCTCGGCTTTGTCGAGGGCAACGAAATCCACGTGGTGAGCTCGAGTGGCGCCAATATCATCGTCACGGTGCTGGGCGCACGCTTTGGCATCGATTCCAAGGTGGCCATGCACATCATGACCGTCGGTTAGTTCGCAGCATTTGATAAAAACCGAAAGGGGGACAAGAGGATGAAGACGTTGGGTGACGTTAAGGTGGGCGAGAGCTCTACCATCGTCAAGCTTCACGGTGAGGGCGCGCTTCGCCGCCATCTTATGGACCTGGGGCTCATCAAGGGCACTTCGTTCAAGGTCGTGAAGGTTGCACCGCTCGGTGATCCGGTCGAGATCAACGTGCGCGGCTACGAGCTTTCCATCCGCAAGGAGGAGGCCGCCGTCGTCGAGGTTCAGTAAGGACTCGCGGCGCATATTTCTGCAGATAAAGTTAGGTTTTTCTAACTTAATGCTGCAACTTTGAAGCACATTATCCAGCCTGCGCGGAGAAAGCAGCGCAGGCACACAAGGAAGAAGGATTGAATGGCGGATTCTCAGATCCATGTCGCGCTGGCGGGTAACCCCAACTGCGGCAAGACCACCCTGTTCAATGCCCTCACGGGCTCCAATCAATATGTGGGCAACTGGCCCGGGGTGACCGTGGAAAAAAAGGAGGGCACCGCCCGCCTGGGCGACCGGGAACTGACGGTGGTGGATCTGCCGGGGATCTACTCTCTGTCCCCCTACTCCATGGAGGAGATCGTGGCCCGGGACTTCATCATCGGTGAAGGTCCGGACGCCATTTTGAACATCGTGGACGCCACAAACCTCGAGCGCAATCTCTACCTCACCATGCAGCTGCTGGAACTGGAGCGGCCCATGGTGCTGGCCCTGAACTTTATGGATGAAGTGGAAAAGGCCGGCGACCGCATCGACGTGGAGCTGTCTCTTATACACATCTGACGCTGCCGACGAT
>URWZ01000024.1 GCA_900551625.1 uncultured Collinsella sp. | reverse complement strand
GATCTTCGACAAGGCTGCTCAGGGCATGTGGCAGGACCGCAACGGCGGTTACACCCGCATTATGAAGCTCGGTAACCGTAAGGGCGATAACGCTCCTATCGTTATCATGGAGCTCGTCACCGAGCCTTGCACGCCTAAGGCCAAGAAGGCTGCTCCGGCCCCCAAGAAGGCCGCTGCTCCCAAGAAGGTCGAGGCCGTCGAGGAGGCTCCTGCTGAGGAGACCGCTGAGTAGACATTCTGTCTGCATAGGCTATATTCGAGGGGTACGTTCGCGTACCCCTCTTTTTTTGTCGCGATACCGTTGATTGTTTGTTGGGAGCGCCCATGACCGCGCCGTCTGATTTCAATTCGATTCCAGAGCTCGATGCCACGCTCGTATTCCGTGTTGCCTACGATGGTTCGTCCTACAGCGGATTTGCCGAGCAGCCGGGCCAGACGACGGTCGCGGGCGAGCTACGCCGTGCAATCGAGACGTTGCTGCGCCGCCCAATCGATCTGACGTGCGCGGGGCGTACCGATGCCGGCGTTCATGCGGTGGCCCAATACATCAGCGTGCCCGTAACGGACGCTGAGCTCGCTTTGACGCGCCGTAGGTGGCTGAGGGCTATGGATGCCCTCCTGGGCAAAGATATCGCCATAAACGAGGTCTACAAGGCTCGTAAGGGCTTTTCTGCACGTTTTGACGCGCGCTCTCGCACGTACACCTATCGCATTGCCGACCGTGATGCGCGGCCCGTGCTGTCACGCGGTGCAGTGTGGTGGCATCGCTATCCCCTCGACGTCGATGCGATGGCGGCCGCCTGCCCTGCGCTTTTGGGCGAGCAGGACTTTAAGAGCTTTTGCAAGGTCGCCTCTGCCGTGGGCAAACCTACGCACCGCTGCGTAATGCGTGCCGAGTTTGGCCATGAGGTCGCCTTTGGCGAGGACATCCTCACGTTTACCATCGAGGGCAATGCGTTTTTGCATTCGATGGTGCGAACCATTGTGGGCACCCTTGTCGAGATCGGCATGCATCGCCGCGATCCCGAGTGGATGCGTGAGGTAATTGATGCCTGCGATCGCTCCGCTGCCGGTCCTACGGCGCCCGCATGCGGTCTTACCTTTATGGGCGTGGATTACGACTCCACCGAGCTTGTGGTGCTCGATTAGGGAAGTGGCTGCCTGACGGCGATCTTTGTGTGCAGCGCCTGTGAGCGGGGCGTGTGCAACATCTGTTCTTGACGTGCATCGCGACGGGCGACCATCCGCATTAATTGACGGGGTGTACCATGAACGGCAGTTTGTTACTGGCTGTCGAGAGGACGGAAAACTTGGTTCGACGTGGTTCGCATCCGCGACTTTCGGTGATCCTGATTGTTGAGGGTTCGCCCAGTTATACGATGCGTGCTCTCGAGAGCATCCAGAACCAAGACCTCTACGATTTGCAGATTGTCGTCGTTTGCCGCGGCGTGGTAGCTGGTGTGCGCCATTCGCTCGAAGTGGCTGCCGACAGAGACATTCATATTGATTTGATTGATGTTGAGGACCCAGCGCCTGGTGCCTGCCTGCGTGCCGGCTTTGCGGCTTCGCGCGGCTCCCAGATCATTGCGATGAATGCCAATGAGTGGTTTGCGCCGCAGTCCCTTTCGCAGATGGTCGAAAGCTCCTGCGACGCTTTTGCTGACATCGTGTTTCCCTCTGTTTCGCTCGATCGCTACGATGTTCACCGCGAACGTCATTCCCGAGTTTTGGACGCGACATCCGTTTCTGAAGATGAGGACCGGGCGGCTTGCCTGACCCAATTGGTTTCCTGTGGTTTAATCCGACAGACCTCTGGCGTGCTGTATGATCGCGCCCTCTTTGAGGCGTGCCTTGCGCACGGCGATGCGTTTCGCACGGTGTCTTTTTTGACGTTCGCGCTTTCGCGGGCAAAGCGCGTTTCGGGATGTGGCCGTGCCCGTTTTCATGCAGTGGCGCCGTCGATTACGGAGACGTTTGACCCCACGATGTTTGCCAAGCTTTCTGATGATATCGGGGCGCTCGACAGGCTTGCCGACTCGCTTGCCGTCGCGGGCGGTGGCGATCAGTTGAAGCTGGTCTGCCAGCGGTATTACTACGCCGGCCTGGTTGCCTGCATCGATAATTTGTGTCTGAGCCCCCATGGTGTATCTTCAATAGAGCGTTCGGCCCGTTTGCATGATATGCTCGAAGCGCAGCGTACCCGTCAGATGGTTGCGGCTCTTAAAGGCAATCATCGTGGCTTAGGTCTGCTCTATGGTTCGATAGCTAGTGCCAAGCCTATGCGATGTGCGTTGTATACGCATCTGGCGGCTTTTTTCAATCGTTCGGGCGTCCGGACTGTCTAGTAGCGTGATTTTCGAAATAAATTGCATGGAATTGTTTCGAAATGCGTTCTTATTCACTAAAACCCTCAAATAGCGCTAAACTATTCAATTACTAAGTGATTGTCTCCGCCATCTTTTGGAGTGAGGTTTTGTATGGCCAAAAAACGCAATGGGCGCCAGGATGCCATCAGAGATATTGTTCGCAATAAGGACGTACGTACGCAGCGCGTTTTGGTAGACGAGCTTCGCGCCATGGGTTTCGATTGCACGCAGGCGACCGTTTCGCGCGATATCGCGGACATGGGACTGCGTAAGCTCCCCGAGGGCATCTATGTCCTTGCCGAGGACCTGCATCTGCAGCGCATGGTTTCCGAGTTGGTTACCGGCGTACTGCGCACCGATAATCTGGTTATGATCAAGGCGCAGCCCGGTACGGCTTCTGGTATTGCCGCGGCTGTCGATGCCGCGGAGCTGCCCGACGTGCTTGGCTCGCTTGCCGGCAACGACACGATCTTAGTCATTGCGCAGACGGCCGAGGACGGCGAACGCCTTGAGGCGCTCATCAACAAGCTGAGTAACTCTCGTAAGTAGGCGAGAACCGCGCCGTGCGGGCGGCTACAGAGCCTTGTAAGGGGGGCGTCGACGATGGTCGGCGCCCTTTTTTATTGCCGTATCGTGTTGAGGCGCGTGCGAGGTTTCTCGTGACAAAAAGGCGCCCGAGCAGCATTTGATCTACTCGGGCGCCTTTGATTGGCTATGGCTTGGTGCCTACTGACCCGTAGAGGGATCGGGCGTGGGTGTAGGCGTTGGAGTGGGGGAACCGCCCTCGCCGCCGCCTTCGCCACCGCTACCGTCGCCGCCGGTCGAGCCGCCGGTCGTTCCGGTGCCACCCGTGGTGCTGCCGCCCGTGGTCTCGGTGGTCGTGGTTGTAGTCGTGGTTGTCGTAGTCGTGGTCTCTTCCTCGTCTTTGTCCTCGGTGTCGCTATACGACTTCTTGGTGTTGCTGGTGCCGTAGAACTTCCAGACGTTATTGTTCTTGTACGTGGGAGCCGTTCCGGTCGAGAATTCCTCGCGCTCGGTGCCCGCAAGAACGGTGTTCATGAACTTCTTAAAGACGGGCAGGTTGGTGCTGTCGCCCAGCAGGTCCGAACCGTACTTTTGGATGGGAATCTCGCCTGCGGAATAACCGGTCCACAGGGCGCATGTCAGCTGCGGCGTGAAGCCGCAGAACCACAGGTTGGTGGTGTTGTCAGTGGTGCCCGTCTTGCCGGCATAGGGCTGGTTGACGTTCAGCGCGCCGGCGGCACCCGTGCCGCTGCCCTGCATGACGCCGGATAGAACATCGGTAACCGCGGCAGCCTCGCCTTCGGTGAGCACCTGCGTGGGATTGTCGGTGTGCTGGTACAGAACCGAGCCGGTACGCGAGTCGATCTCGGTAATGGCGATGGGCTGACGGTAGTAGCCACCGTTGGCAAACGTTGCGTAGGCAGATGCCATCTCGAGCGGTGAGATGGACCCGGTGCCGAGCGTCATGACGGGAACGTCCTCGATATTGTCCTTGGCGGGATCGATGCCAAGCTTTTTGACGAGCGACATGATCTTGTTATTGCCGATAGCCTCTGCAACCTGGATATAGCCGGTGTTGGAGGAGTATGCCGTCGCCTGCTTGAGCGTGATGGTGCCGTAGCTTTGGTTGGCGTAGTTTTGCACCTCGGTCGTGGTGCCCTTGGCCTTGAGCGGCGAGTTGCAGTTGAGGGTGACGCTGGGGTTCATACCGTTTTGGATGGCAGTTGCCAGCGTAAAGGCCTTAAACGTGGAGCCCACGGGGCGCTTTGCCGTAGCGTGGTTCACGTGATTCTCGTCGGCGTTGTAGTCGTAGCCGCCTACCATGCACTTGATGTAGCCGGTCTTGGGGTCAACGACGACCATGCCCATGTCCAGGCCGTCGAGCGAAAGCGTGTCGAGCTGCGAGCGCACGGCCTCCTCGGCCACCTGCTGCATGGTGGGGTCGATGGTGGTCTTGACAGTTAGGCCGCCCTTAAACAGCACGTCGGTGGAGAACTCCTGCTCAAGCAGCTGCTTAACGTAGGCGACAAAGTAGGGCTGAGAGTACACATCGACGCCACTGCCCGAAATCTCGGTCACGTTAAGCGTGATGGGCTCAGCCTGCGCGGCATCGTGCTCTTCCTGCGTGATGTGGCCCAGACGCAGCATGTTGTCCAGAACCTTGTTGCGGCGGGACAGCGCCAAGTCGGGATTAACCGTGGGGTCGTACTGCGAGGGCGAGTTGGGAAGGCCGATGAGCAGCGCGGCCTCGCTCAGGGTGAGGTCGGCGGCGCTCTTGGACAGATAGGTCTCGGCGGCGGCCTCGATGCCATATGCTCCATGGCCGTAGTAGATGGTGTTGAGGTACATCATAAGAATCTCGTCCTTGGAGTACATCTCCTCCATCTTGATGGCGATATAGGCCTCGCGCACCTTACGCTCGATGGTCGAGTCGAATTGTTCCTCCTGCAAGATGGTGTTGCGAACCAGCTGCTGGGTGATGGTCGATGCACCCTCGTGGCCGCCGGTGAGGGTTGCCACCGATGCGCGTGCAATGCCCCAGAGGTCGATGCCGCCATGCTCGTAGAAGCGCTCGTCCTCAACGTCAACGGTGCCCTGCAGCACGTACGGGGACACTTGGTCCTTGGTGATGGACTTGCGGTTTTGCGTGTAGAAGCTCGCAATGGTATTGCCGTTGCAGTCAACAATTTCGGTAGGCTCGCTGACCAGATAGGCGTTGGCGTCGGTGTAGTCGGGCAGGTCGGACAGCCAGCGGTTGACGTTGCCGATCATGCCGATGCCAAATGCTACGCCCGCGATGAGCAAAAAGCCCAAAAGCGAGAGCAGGATGACGGGCAGGGCGTGCGTCTTAGAGCGACCGTGTCCCTGTCGTTGGCGAGGACCCATATATTGACCTCCAAGTATGTCGTGCCAGGCGGCGGGTATGCGTCGGGCAGGATGGACATAAGTTATTACACGATAAACCAATCGGGGCATGCGGGGCCTCGTGTATGCTGGTTGACGGCAATTAACAGAGTGATTGCATACCTTGGTAAGGAGTTTGCCGATGGCGATTTGGGCGACGGAATCGAGCGGACAATGCGAAAGCGAGTTGGCGGCGGCTGAAGTGGCGCTGCCCGAACTGCTGGCGCCTGCTGGCGGACTCGACCAGATGCTCGCGGCGATTGCGGCGGGTGCCGATGCCATCTATGCGGGGCTGGACGGATTCAACGCTCGAGTGAGCGCGCATGGCTTTAACGATGATGAGTTCGCGCGCGGTTGTGCCGTGGCCCATGCCCATGGCGTGCGTGTGTACGTGACGCTCAACGTGTTCGTGTTCGATGATGAGCTTGCCGACGCCGTGGCGTTGGGGGCGCATGCGCACGCGTTGGGTGCCGATGCGTTGATTGTGGCCGATGCCGGGCTGGCTTGTGCGCTACGTGCGGCGATTCCGGGGGTCGAGATTCACCTGTCCACTCAGGCGGGCGTTCATAGCGAGGATGCCGTGCAGTTGGCTGCCAAGGAGCTGGGAGTTGAGCGCGTGACGACTGCGCGCGAGCTGAGCGTTGCAGAGATTGAGACGCTTTGCGCTACTGGCGTGCCCATCGAGGTGTTCTGTCACGGCGCTATTTGCATTGGATACTCGGGTGCGTGCGGGTTCTCTGCCCTTCGACGTGGCCGCTCTGCGATGCGCGGTGATTGCACGCAACCGTGCCGTCTATCCTATGACTTGGTGGACGAGGCGGGGCAGAGTGTTGTCGCTGTCGAAGGGGATCGCCTGCTTTGTCCGCGTGACTATCTGGGCATCGCGCATCTGCCCGAGCTTGTTGCCGCCGGCGTGGCATCGCTCAAGATCGAGGGCCGCATGAAGAATCCCGACTACGTCTTTAACGTGGCGAGGGTGTGGCGTCGGGCGCTCGATATGCTGCGCGACGGCACATGGGATGCCGATGCGGTTCCGGCGCTTGAGCGCGAGCTGGGAAGGTCGTTCAACCGCGGCTTTACCGATGCGTATCTGCGGGGTCGTTCGGGCGCCGAGCTCATGAGCTTTGAGCGCGCGATCAACCAGGGCGTGCGCGTGGGCCATTTGGTGACGGTGGGTCACGAAGAGGTGACGGTTGAGCTTGATGCCGCCGTGGCGGCGGGCGATACTCTCGAGATTCGATTTTACCCGGGTGCCGACGCGCGTCCCGATGTGCCCAAGCGCTGGCCACAGGTGCCTTACCCCGTGGATGCCGCTGCGGGAGAGCGCATCGTCGTGCATTGCAAACGCAAGGTGGACGCGGGCTGCGAGGTCTATCTGATTCGCAGTGCCGGCGTGCTGGGGCAGACGGCAACGGTGTTGGAGCGCATGCGGGTCGAGGCAGATGCGGTCGCGCCTGTTGAGCAGTCCGTTGGGGTACTGCCGTTTGAGGGCGTTCTGGCAGATGGCGGTGTACCGACGGAGTTGGCGGGACCGGCGGAGCCGGCAAAGCATGAGGCTTTTGCTCGAATGGTCTTTGCCTGGGAGCTGATGGATTTGGATCCGCGCGATGAGCGGGATCTGTCCGATGCGACGGTGGTGCTCGACGAAGTGTGCCGCGCAGGCGATATCGAGCGGACTCGGGCGCTTATGCAGCGTGCCGGGCGTGTGGTTTGCCGCAACCTGGGGCAGGTGGCGATGGCCCGCGAGCTGGGCACGGCGTTTGACGTGGCGGCGCCGGTGTTCTGTGCCAATCGGGCCACGCTTGCCTGGCTGCGCGGGCTTGGCGCGGGGTGGGTATACTTGCCTGCCGAGTTGCTCAGCAATGACAGGGAGCGTATTGCCGAGCTGGCTGCTGAACCCGGCGTCTTGGGTCCGTTCGACGCCGACTGTCCCGAGCTTATGGTGTGCGAGCACTGCCTGCTGACCGCCGAGGGCGTCTGCGCCACCGATGCGACGGGGCAGGTCCGTTGCCGCGACTGCTTGCGTCGTCGGCAGGTGCGCTATCTGGTCGAGCGTGACGGTACGCGTCTGCCAGTTGCCATCGACGCATGCGGCAGGACGAGGATTTTCCTGTCGTAGATGCTGCGTCGCGTCAGTTTGTTATCATAAGAGAGTTTATGGACTTCCAGCACCGCCGTTTTCGGCGAGGGTGCTATAGCAAAAGGAGGATACCCAATGCTGTCTGTTGACGAGCAAATGCGTATCATCACCTCGGGCGCCGCGCAGATCGTCCCCGAGGCCGACCTTCGCAAGAAGCTTGAGAAGGGCGAGCCCCTCAACATCAAGCTCGGCGTCGATCCCACCAGCCCCGACCTGCACCTGGGCCACGCCGTGCCGCTGCGCAAGATGCGTCAGTTCCAGGACCTGGGCCACAACGTCACCCTCATCATCGGCAACGGTACCGCGTTGATTGGCGACCCTTCGGGCAAGAATTCCACCCGTCCGCAGCTTTCGCAGGAGCAAATCGAGGCCAATGCCGAGACCTACGTGAGCCAGGCCATGAAGATCCTGGATCCCGAGAAGACCACCATCGTGCACAACGGTGACTGGATCTTGTCGATGGATCTGGCTGGTCTGCTGCAGGTGTGCTCCAAGTTCACCGTCGCCCGTATCCTCGAGCGCGACGACTTTACCAAGCGCTACCAGTCCCAGACGCCGATCGCCCTGCACGAGTTCCTGTACCCCGTGATGCAGGCATACGATTCGGTCATGATCAAGGCCGACGTGGAGATGGGCGGCACCGACCAGCTCTTCAACCTGCTTGCCGGCCGTGAGCTCATGGAGAAGATGGGCATGGAGCCGCAGATCGCGCTCACCATGCCGCTGCTCGAGGGTACCGATGGCGTGCGCAAGATGTCCAAGTCCTATGGCAACTACATCGGCCTGACCGACGCTCCCAAGGATATGTTCGGCAAGACCATGTCTATCCCCGACGAGATGATTGGCAAGTACTATCGTCTGGCCAGTTCGCTCGCCCCGGCCGAGGTCGACAAGATCGACGCCGCCCTGGCCGACGGTTCCGCCGATCCCTATGAGCTCAAGCGCGCTCTGGGCCGCGACCTGTGCGACACCTACCACGGCGCCGGTGCCGGCGACGAGGCTCAGGCCGAGTTCGACCGCGTGTTCAAGGAGGGCCAGCTCGCCGACTTCCCCGAGAAGCATGTTGAGCTGACTGTTAACGACGAGGGCCAGATCTACCTCGCCGGTCTGCTTAAGGACCTGGGCCTTTCGGCCAGCGCCGGCCAGGCCCGTCGCGACATCGACGGCGGCGGCGTCAAGATCAACGGCAAGGCCGTGGCTCCCAAGAGCTACAACATCGACCCGAGCGCCCTCAAGCTGGGCGACACCCTCTCCGTAGGCAAGCGCAAGGGCTTTAAGTTGGTCTAGCAAGTAGGTCAACCTAACATGTGCAATAGGGCCGCAGCCGGAACTCCCGACTGCGGCCTTTTGAGTTGCGGTGAAATAGTTCCTAAAAATGCCATACGGGCGCCCAGGCAGGAACTATTCCACCGCAACTTTTTTCTCCGTCCCCAAGGGATCATTTGGCGGTGCCGTTAAGCGGATGGGATGTTAGCGGGACCTTCTTTTGGGCATACAATTGCTATTGGCTTGCTGTGGTGAAGGCTCGTCCGCTCCGCAGCGTTTTCTACGGTTAAAGGAGTATGTATGTCCGTTGAGGTCATGAGATCTGTGATCGAGGCCGCCGAGGGTCGTGTACCCGTTGACACGCTGTTTGCCAACGCACAGATTGTCGATGTGTACGGCCAGCGCGTGGCGCCCGGTAGCGTTGCCGTCAAGGATGGCGTGATCGTCGGTGTGCTCTACGACGGTCGCGACGATGCCGCCGGTACGTATGAGGCTGCCGAGGTCATCGATTGCCAGGGCCGCTATCTTGCCCCCGGTTTTATTGACGGACACTTGCATATCGAGTCTTCGAACATCCGCCCTGCCGAGTATGCGCGCATGGCGGCGACGCGCGGTACCACCACCGCTATTGCCGACAGCCACGAGATCGCTAATGTTTCCGGCCTGGACGGCCTGCGCTTTATGATCGAGGACGGTCGTCGCGCTCCTATTTCCATCAAGTACATGATGCCCTCGTGCGTGCCCGCGCTGCCCGATGAGCAAGCAGGCGCTGTGATTACCGCCGCTGACATGCAGGCGTTTTTTGCCGAGCATCCGGGCGATGTCTTTGGCCTGGGCGAGATGATGAACCTGCCGGGCGTCTTTATGGCCGATCCCGAGACCTGCGCTCGCATTGACGCTGCCAACCAGACGCCGTCCAAGCAGGTGGACGGTCACGCGCCGCTCGTTGCCGGCAAGGACCTCAACGCCTATGCCGCGGCTGGCATTATCGCTGACCATGAGTCGACGATTCCCGAGGAGGCACTCGACAAGCTGTCCCGCGGCATGTATGTGATGCTGCGCGAAGGTACGTGCAGCCATGACCTGGCCAACCTGTCGCCGATGCTGCTGGAGAATCCTGCCCGTGCCCGCCGCTGCTGCTTTGCGACCGACGACCGCGCCCCTTCCGATGCGCTTGCGACCGGCATGATCGACAATGCCTGCCGCGTGGCGATTGAGGCCGGTATCGACCCCGTGGTCGCCATCTCCATGGCGTCCCTTTCCACGGCTGAGGCATTTGGCCTGGACCACGGCTGCCGCGACCCGCACGAGCTCCGCGGCGCCATCGCCCCGGGCAAGCGTGCCGACCTGCTGGTGCTCAATGACCTGACGTTTGCCACGGCTCCGCATCGCGTATATGCCGCCGGTGCTCTGGTGGCGCAGGACGGTACCTTTGTGGGCGAGATTGCACCCGAGATGGCCGAGGTCGCAGCCCTTGCCGATGAGCTGCGCGCCTCCGTTAAGCTGCCGAAGCTTTCGCTCGACGTATTCGACTATGCCTTTAAGCCGGGCGAGGCCGTGATTGACGTGGTGCCGGGTAAGGCCATCACGGGTATGGCTCGCCCCGAGAGCGCCGAGGGCCTGCGTCGCATTATGCTGATCGAGCGCCACGGCCGCGGTGTGTCGCTGCAGGCCGAGGGCGCCGACGGTGATGGTCCTGCGGGCCTGGGCCTTGTCGGCAAGCATATCGGTCGCGGCTGGGTGCGTGGCTTCACCATCACCGGTGGCGCCATTGCCTCCACGATCGGCCACGACTCGCACAACGTGTGCGTCGTGGGTGATAACGCTGCCGATATGATGGCTGCTGTTGAGGCTGTGGGCCAGGGTGGTCACGTGCTGGTGCGCAACGGCGATGTCGTGGCGCGCATTCCGCTGGCGCTCGGTGGCCTGATGAGCGAAGGCACGGCCGAGGATGTCGCCGCGCAGCACGACGACTTTATGGTCAAGGCGCGCGCCATGGGCATCGAGCCGCCGCTCGACCCCATCATGGGCATCATCTTCCTGCCCCTGCCGGTTATCCCGACGCTCCGCATCCGCCCCGAGGGCATGTTCGACGTCACAACCTTCACCTACGCCGACTAGTCATCGGGGACGTTCTTAAACGTCTAGTCGCCTGCGACACTCTTTGACGTGTTGCCTGGCGCTGCGAATGTGGGACCCCTGGTGCGCGTGAGCTATTTGCCAGGTCCTTGTAACGTTTGCGCCCGCGGAGTCTTACCTGAGCTCCCTTTGGGTACGTTGGAATTGGATACACGTTCGATTCCAACAAGCCCGAAGGGAGCTTTTCTATGGTTAAATTGATCGCATCCGATATGGACGGCACGTTGCTTGACGAAAACAGCCAGGTGCCTCCCGAGACCTACGAACTGATTCTGGCGCTACACGAGCATGGCGTGCATTTCGCCGCATCGTCAGGTCGCCGCTACGATCGCCTGTGCGAGTTCTTTGCGCCCGTTCGCGACAAGATGGACTTTGTCGCCGCTAACGGTGCCCAGGTCTACGCCGACGGCAAAATGGTAGACCGTGAGGTGTATTCGCACCTGGCGATTCGAAGGCTCGCCCAGGCTGTCGCGACGTTTCCCAATCTGCATCTTGCGCTTTTTGACCGAACCAAGTCCTTCCTGCTCGATGACGAGTGCAAGTTCGTGCGTGAGGTCGATAAGGACCTTCCCAATGCCGAGCGTATTTGGGAGCTGCCCGATCCCAGCGTAAATATCATCAAGGCGAGTATCTTTTGCGATGACGGTGTCGTTATGGACAGCGCCTACGTGCTACAGCGCGAACTTGGTCAGCTCTTTACTTTTGCACCTTCGGGCAACGCGTGGATCGATGCCATGCAGCCCGGTGTGTCGAAGGCCTCGGGCATCGTACAGCTCGCGGAGCATTACGGCATTGGACGCGACGAGATCATGGCGTTTGGCGACTCGATGAACGACTACGAGATCATTCGCTTTGTCGGCACGGGCTGCGCGATGGAAAACGCGCGCCCCGCGCTCAAAGCGGTTGCCGATCGCGTCGTAGGCTGCAACCGCGACCACGCTGTCCAGCAGGAACTCCGCCGTGTTCTGGAGAGCCTCGCCTAATCCGGCAGATGGGGACGTTCCCTTTCTGCCGGGTTGCTGCTGCTAGGAGAGGGCGGCCATGATGGTGCGGGCGACGCCGTCGTGGTCGTTGTCGTATTCGGTGATGGCGTCGGCGGCCTCGCGGTCCTCGAGCTCGCCGTTGATCATGGCCATGCCATGGCCCGCTGCCTGCAGCATGGGGATGTCGTTGATGTTGTCGCCGAACGCCCAAGCGTCGGCGAGGCGCTCGCCCAGGTGCTCGCATAGCCACGTGAGGGCCGTTCCCTTGGTGGCGCCCTCGCCCATGACCTCGATATTCATGGCGTATGAACGCGTGACCTCAATGCCTTCGAGCGTGTCGAGCTCCGCCGCGATGGCATCGCGATCGGCCGGGTCGTGCCAGTACATGGCGATGCGTTCGAGCGTCTCGACCTCGTCGATCTTGCTGTCGATATCCATGTCGATCGGTGTCCGTGTGCGCTTGAGCGAAGCCGCGATGTGGGGGTCGCCGCCACAGAACTCGTCCAGGCGCGTGTAGAGCGAGCGGGCTGTCTCTTATACACATCTGACGCTGCCGACGATATGCAGTGTGTAG
>URWZ01000023.1 GCA_900551625.1 uncultured Collinsella sp. | reverse complement strand
CACTGCATATCGTCGGCAGCGTCAGATGTGTATAAGAGACAGGGCTAAATCGGCAAGAGAAACGACCTCCGCCGTGGCAAGCAAAGAGTCTGCCGGCACTACTGCCATCAACTCGTCGCGCACCAAAGACCGCGATGCCATGCCGTTTTCTCGGGGCTCACGCGGGATAAAGCCCAGGTCGCAGCGGCCTTCCGCCACCCATTGCTCAATCTCGGAGTAATCACCCATCAGCAGCTCGTAATCGACGTCCGGGTGATCGGCGCGAAAGTGCGCAATCACCGGCGGCAGCACGTGGGTCGCCACGCTCGAAAACGTACCGATGCAGATTTTGCCGCGCATGAGCCCACGCATCTCATCCACCCGTCGCTGCAAACGAACAAATTCCTCGCACAACGCCTCGACCGCCGGCATAACTTGCCGCCCATCGGCAGAAAGCACTACGCCCTCGCGGCTTCTATCGAGCACTTTAAAGCCCCAGTCGGCCTCGAGATCGGCCACCATACGGCTCACGCCCGACTGCGAATAGCTCAGCCGCTCGGCGGCGCGCGTAAAACTTCCGGCGCGCACGGTCTCAAGCAGCACCTGCATCTTTTGAATATTCGTTTCCACGGCACCCCTCCACATATGCATGAGCTTTTGTCATGTTATCTATGAATTATATTCGCTTTTCTTCTATATCCAGTTCACCCATAGTGAACAAGCTCGGATATAGAGGGGATGTCAGCGCATGAACAACGGACTGTTTACGTACTTAGCAGCATTGCTGTTGTTTGGCTCCAACGGCATCATCGCCGCCGCCATCGCGCTGCCGAGCTCCGATATCGTGCTCCTGCGCACGTTTTTGGGCGCACTCTCGCTCGTCACCATCCTCGCCATCACCCAACGCCATAAGTTGCAGGCGCCATCTCGCCCCCGCGAAGCCGCAGCCCTCCTCCTCTCGGGAGCCGCGCTGGGCGCCAGCTGGATTTTTCTGTTCCGAGCCTACCAGACGATCGGCGTCGGCGTTTCCTCGCTGCTGTACTACTGCGGCCCCATCATCGTCATGGCGCTCTCCCCGCTCATCTTTGGCGAAAAGCTGACCGGCAGCAAAATCGCCGGCTTTATCGCCGTCGCCTGCGGTGCTTTTCTCATTGCGGCACAAGGTCTAGGCGGCAATATGCCCATTGCGGGTATCGCTTGCGGCATCGCCTCGGCCTTCTGCTATGCATTGATGGTCATCGCCAGCAAGGGTGCGCCGCACATCGAGGGCCTCGAGAACTCCGCGCTCCAGGTGAGCGCCGCCTTTTTGACCGCGCTGGTCCTTACGCTCCTCACGCAGGGCGCCCCCTCATTCCTGTCCGCCGGCGTCGCCGCCAGTATTGATTGGCGCGCCGTCGTCATGCTCGGCGTCGTCAACACCGGCATCGGCTGCCTGCTCTACTTTAGCGCCGTCGCCAAACTGCCCGTCCAGACCGTCGCCGTCGTCGGCTACCTCGAGCCGCTTTCGGCGGTCGTGTTCTCGGCCGTCCTTTTGGGCGAAGCCATAACACCGGTCCGTCTGATGGGCGCCGTGCTTATCATCGGCGGCGCGATCTTTTGCGAACTCGCCGGCAAACGCGCAAACGCCAAGGCTGGCATCGCCCAGGCAGCACGTGCTTAAAGCCCCTGCTTTGAAATGCTACCTGCATACATAAATAATCCTCAGCTGGGGATTATTGTCTAAAATAACCTGATGTGCCAAACTGCTCTTGTATGTATAAAGACGGCATAAAGGTTATCTGTCCTAGACGGATAACCGGATGTCCAAGGGAGTCCACGTGGCACATAACAAACTGGAGGCAAGCCCCCAAGATCAGCGTGGTCAAGGCGGGCATGGAGCCATTCCCCTCTCCGCTGGCATGCTGCTCGTTACGCTCGGCGTCGTCTACGGCGACATCGGCACGAGCCCCATGTACACCATGAAATCAATCGTCGCCAACAACGGCGGCATCGGTACCGTCAGCGAGGACATGATCCTGGGCGCGCTTTCGCTCGTCATCTGGACCATGACGCTCGTGACCACGGTCAAGTACGTGGTTATCGCCATGAAGGCCGATAACCACAACGAGGGCGGCATCTTCGCCCTGTTTAGCTTGGTGCGCAAAGTGGCGCCGTGGCTGATCCTTCCCGCCATGATCGGCGGCGCGGCGCTGCTCGCCGACGGCATCCTCACCCCCGCCGTCACGGTTACCACGGCCATCGAGGGCTTGCGCACTATCGAGTGGGGCCATGCGCTTTTGGGTGACGGCCAGACCAACGTCATCATCATCACCATCATCATTATCTGCGGCCTGTTTGCCATGCAGCGCGCCGGCACCTCGTCGATCGGCAAGCTGTTCGGCCCGCTCATGACGCTGTGGTTCCTGTTCTTGGCTGGCGCCGGCCTGTTCAACATGCTCGGCAACCTGTCCATCCTACGCGCGCTCAACCCCATCCGCGGCATCATGTTCCTGTTCTCGCCCATCAACCACTCGGGCATCATGGTGCTCGGCTTCGTCTTCCTGTCGACGACCGGCGCCGAGGCGCTCTATTCGGACATGGGTCACGTGGGCAAGGCTAACATTTACGCATCCTGGCCGTTCGTAAAGGCAGCCCTCATCCTTAACTATCTGGGTCAGGGCGCTTGGCTGCTCGCCAACAATTCCAATCCCCAGATGCTCGCGATGGATATCGTCAACCCGTTCTATATGATGCTCCCCGAGCCCCTGCGCCCCTTTGCCATCGTGCTTTCGGCCGTGGCGGCCATCATCGCCTCGCAGGCGCTCATCACCGGCTCGTTCTCGTTGGTTTCGGAGGCAACGCGCCTCAACCTTATGCCGCATCTGCGCATCCACTACCCCAGCGACACCAAGGGCCAACTCTATATTCCGCTCGTCAACAACATCATGTGGGTCGGCTGTATCTTCATCGTGCTGCTGTTCCAAAACTCCGAGCGCATGGAGAGCGCCTACGGCCTCGCCATTACCGTGACCATGCTCATGACCACGACGCTTTTGACGAGCTACATCGCCGGCATCCTCAAGCACAAGCTGGGCGCCTGCGTCTTCGCCCTGCTCTTTGGTGCCATTGAGCTGTGCTTCTTCGCTTCGTGCCTCACCATGTTCTTTGACGGCGGCTACGTCATGATCTTCCTGGCCGCGCTGCTGTTTGGCCTTATGTACGTGTGGCGCCGCGGCACCGCCATCGAGCGCACGCAGACGATCCTGCTGCCCGTCTCCAAGTACATTGACCAGCTCGGCCGCCTGCGCAACGACGAGACCTACCCCGTGCTCGCCGACAATCTGGTGTTCCTTACCAACAGTCCCGACCCGCTCACGCTCGACCGCGACGTGCTCTACTCCATCTTGGACAAGCACCCCAAGCGTGCCAAGGCATATTGGTTCATCAACGTACACGTTACCGACGAGCCCTATACGCACGAGTATTCCGTTGAGACCTTTGGCACAGACTTCCTGTTCCGCGTGCGCTTGGACCTGGGCTTTAAGGTCAATCAGCGCATCAACGCCTACCTGCGCCAGATCGTTGGCGACCTGATGGCATCGGGTGAGTTGCCGCCGCAGCATCACACCTACTCCATCTACGAGACGCGCGGCAACGTGGGCGACTTCCGTTTTTGCATGCTGCGCAAGATGCTCGCCCCCGAAACGGACATCAACCGCAACGACCATCGCGTCATGGCCATCAAGTACGCCGTCCGCCGCGCCTGCGGAAGCCCGGCACGTTGGTATGGTCTCGAGAACTCGGCCATCATCATCGAGTACGTGCCACTGTTTGCCCGCATGCGCCCGGCCGTTAAGCTCGTGCGCGCCCAGGTGCCGCTCGAGGTTCAGATCGAAGAGGCCGAGGAAATGGAAGTCGATATCTTCTCGGACGACTTGGTCAACGGCAACGAGGCCGGCAAGAGTATGAACGTCGATCCCACCGAGCTGCTCGAGAGCGTCGCCGATACGCCCGAGCAACAGCAACTCGACGGACTCGAGAGCACCCAGCTCAACGACGCCAACTTCTAACACGCCACCAGCCATTGACGACAACGGCTCCGCATCTCATAAAAGGTGCGGAGCCGTTTTATGTCGCAACGGACCGGTGAGCTACGAACGACGCGGCTCGGGAACCACGAGCCTATCGGGGCTCGCGCCCTCGGCATCCATCAGGCTCACGTAGCGAATCGACGGATCCCCATACATCGCGTAGTAATAATTGCCCGTGCGCGCGCTAAAGCATCCGGTGTAGATAGTCTTCTCGAACTTGCCATCGCCCATCCTGGACGCCCCCTCGATCATCACCACGCCCTCGAGCGAGCGGAACATGCGGACGACGTTTTCGGTCTCGCTCTCCTTTTGCGGGTAATTGGCATTGAGGTACGCCGCCTTTACAAAACGGCTCGGCGAATAGCAGTCACCCGGAATACCGCGCATGCCGGCACCCGCGCCATAGGGCTTGAGCTCGGCGCCACGCCATGTCGCCGTCTGCGGAAAATCGCTTGTGGCCGTGATATAGGTGCGCAGGTTTTCCATGTGCCACGGGAAGGTGGGCTGATTGGCAAGGGTGTCGACCGGATCGTCGTATACATGCAGGCCGTCAGCCATCATCTCGACCACGATGCTACGCTGGCTGTCGCCGATAATCCAATGGAGCAGCGACACGCCCAGCCCCTCTCCTGCAGATTTGGCGACAATCACCGTATCGCGCAGCGCAGCCTCGACCTCGTCGACCGTCGAGAACGTCGCTGCCACCCACAGGGGAAACTCATAGGCCGCGATATTGGTCTTTCCATCAACCGGGCCCTCGGCATACTCGGCATAGCCGGGAAAGTTGAGGCCCGCCACTGCCAAGCCTGCATCGTTACCGCAATCGAAAAACATGGGATAGTTCTTGTAATCGATGCACATACCGATCACCGCGTGTGCCGCTGTCGCGTCGTCGATAAACGAATACGGAATGTGAAACCCGCGAGGCATCACGCGAACCTGTTGGCCATAGTCAAAGCTCCAGTCGAGGTTGCGGCCTAGATACATGTGGCCAGAATTATCGGTAAATCGAATACTCGTGCACATAGCGCCTCCTAGCTTTACGTTCTTGCTAAGGTTATTGTCTCCAAACAAAAAGGGGCTAAACACAAAAGCCCGGACATGACAACAATGTCACGCCCGGGCTATTCAAGCAGGATAAACTCAACCAAGTTAACCCCGCAGGTCGTCTAAGGGGTCAAAGTGCCGCAGATTGCCACGAAAGAGGAGCGAAGCGTACTTAAGGTACGCGAGCGACGATTGAGCGGCAAGGTGCGGTGCTTTGATCCCCTTAGACCAACTTGCCGAGGCAGTGGTCGATCATATGCTGGATCATCTGCGCCTCGAAGCCGACGAAGTCCTGCTTGCGCTCGCGCATCTTGCCGTCGACGATCTGGTCAAAAGCAACCTTGCACTTGATGTAGCGCGTGGACTTGGTGATCTCCTCGTGCGTCAGGCAGCTCTCCTCCATCTTGCTGGCACCCAGGCCAAACACCAGACGGGGGTTGTAGAGCACATGGGGCTCGCCGGCATCGTCCAGGTAGACGCAGACCTTCTTGGTAACGCCAATCTGGTTGGCGGCAAGGCAGCCGGCGTCCTCGAGCGACTTGATGGTATCGATCAGGTCCTGTGCGACCGACTCGTCCTCGACAGTCGCAACCTCGCAACGCTGGGACAGGATAGCCTCGTCGTGGCAGAGCTCTTTAATCATACGTTCCTCCATAGGGGTCGTTGTAACTGCTTAAGTATACTAAGGTACCCACACATTTTCATGCGAAAAATACCGTCCGTCTGCTACAAAGCGCCGAACATCAACTTGCGAGGAACAACAGCGTCGTAAAGGGGCTATAGTGAGAACGTTCGTGTCAATCGGCCTAAACTCGGGGCCGAACAAGGAAAGGGTATGCATGGACGAACTTTTTCACGTCAGTGAGCGCAAGTCCACAATCGGGACCGAACTTCGCGCTGGACTGACAACGTTCCTGGCAATGGCCTACATCATTGCCGTCAACCCCGCGGTGCTCTCGGGCGCCGGCATCGATGCGGGAGCGCTCGCCTGCGCCACCTGCCTGGGCGCCGGCATCATGACCATCTGCATGGGTATCTTCGCCAACCGCCCGCTCGCCTGCGCGTCGGGCCTGGGCATCAACGCCATGATCGCGGGCATCGCCACCACCATGTGCGGCGGCGACTGGCACGTTGCCATGAGCGTTATCTTCCTCGAGGGTATCGTCATCTTGCTGCTCGTCCTGTGCGGCCTGCGCGAGGCCATTATGGACGCCATCCCCGTGGTCCTGCGCCACGCCATCTCGGTTGGCTTGGGCCTGTTCATCGCCATGATCGGCCTGTGCGACGCCGGCATTATCACCGCTGGCGCCGGTACGCTCGTCGGCCTGGGCGACATCGCCTCCCCCACCTTTATCGTCGGCATCATCTCCATCATCGTGACGGTTGCCCTGGCTTCCCGCAACGTGCCGGGCTCGCTGCTCATCGGCATCATCGTCGCCGTTATCGCCGGTATCCCGCTGGGCGTCACCCATGCGCCCGAGGGTCTCATCGCACCGCTCGACTTCTCGACCTTTGGCGCCCCGTTTGCCAGCACCGCCGATGGCAACATGGCCATCGTGAAGGTTCTGACCGACCCGATGCTGCTCGTCGTTGCCTTCTCGCTGCTCATGAGCGACTTCTTCGACACCATGGGCACCGCGATGGCCGTCGCCAAGCAGGGCGAGTTCTTGACCGAGGACGGCAATGTCGAGGACATCCGCCCCATCCTGGTCGTCGACTCCGTGGCCGCTGCTGCCGGTGGCTTTATGGGTGTCTCCTCCATCACCACCTTCGTCGAGTCCACTTCCGGCGCCGCCGACGGTGGCCGCACGGGCCTCACTTCCGTCACCACCGGCGTGCTGTTCATTCTCGCCGCGTTCTTCTCCCCCATCGTCACCATCGTTTCCAGCGCCGCCACCTGCGGTGCCCTGGTCTACGTCGGCTACCTCATGATGAGCGAGGCCTCCGAGATCGACTGGTCCGACGTGTCGCAGGGTTTCCCGGCGTTCATGATTGTCGCCGGCGTGCCCTTCACCTACTCCATCTCTGCCGGCATTGGCCTGGGCTTTATCGCCTACGTGATCGTCGCGCTCTTTAAGGGCGAGGCCTCCAAGATCAAGCCGCTCATGTGGATCGCAGCCCTTGCCTTCCTCGTCTACTTCTTTGTAGCGTAACGGCAAAGCTGCCAAAGCAGAACACCAAAGCGCGGAGTCGCATCGAGCGGCTCCGCGCTTTGCTTTTAAAGCCAGGCAACGCACAGACGCGCGATGTATTGCTTCCCAAGTTTTGGACATTTTGCCCTCCAAACGGCACTACCACCGGCTACATCCTGCAGATATGCTGGGCGTAATCGCATAGGCCCTATGAGGATGGGAGCAACCATGGCCGCCTTGTTCACGACCCCCAAGCGCAATGACAAAACCTCTGGAGCCCATTTTGTCGAGCCCGACGTGTGCCGTCGCACGCTGCTCACACACGGCAGCTGGCGCCGCGTGACGCGCCGCATCATCTGCGGCCTGGCCTGCGCGCTTACGGTGAGCTCGCTGCTCATGCCGAGCGTCTCGCTCGCGGCCGAGTGGGTCAACGTCGGCGGCACTCAGTACAACACTGCAGCAGGCGACGAGGCCGGCACCTGGGCCTGGGACGGCGCCGACGACATGAAGCTCAACGGCTATAACGCCGGCGCGATCGAGGCAGCGGGCAAGCTCAACGTGAGCTACGAGGGCAACAACATCGTCACTAACGGCGATGGCCGCGGCATCAAGGTTAAGGATGGCGCGAACGAGAACGCCGAGCTTAATATTCAGGGCGACGCGTCCAGCACGCTCAACGTGACATCTTTTCGTGACGCCATCACTTCCGTCGGCAGCATCAACATCGACGGCGCTGGCACTGTCAACGCCACGAGCACCGAGCACGATGCCATCGATGCCGGGGGCGATGTCACCATCAAGGGCTCGGGAAACGTTAACGCCACGGGCGATTCGGATGGCATCAGGGCCGACGGCAACATCACGATCGACAACAGCGGAACCGTCACCGCCAAGGCCACCGAGGATCAGGGTATCGATGCTAACGAGAACCTCATCATAAAGGGCGGCGGCAAGGTAGAGGCAAGCTCTATCAAAGACAATGCGATTTGGGCCGACGGCAACATCGAGATCTCGGGTGGCAGCCAGGTCAAGGCAAGCTCCGAGGAAGACGCCGCCATCGACGGTAAAAACAGCCTCACGGTCACGAACGCTTCCCTCAACGCAAGTGGCGTTGGGTATGGCATCTATGTCTACAAGGGCATCACGTTCGATGGCGCAACCGTAACGGTCCGTGCAAGTGCAGGGAACGATGAAGCCAGCGCCCTCTTCACCGACGAGGACGACATCGTCATCAAGAACGGCTCGATCGTGGATGCGTTCGCAGAAGGCCAGTTCTCGACCGCAATCTCCACCAGAAACTACTACCCCAACGAAGCGGGTGGTCACATCTACATTAGTGACTCCGTTGTCAAGGCTATAGCCCGCTATGTCGAGTCCGGTAGCGACGGCCCCGATCACTACAGCAACGACCAAAGCGGCGCGGTCATTCCCGAGCATGGGGGCGTGAACATCGGCATCTTTGCCCGGACCAAGGAGGGCATCACGCCCGCGACCATCTCGATTGTCCGCAGTAAGGTCACAGCTGAGGGAGACACGGCGGCAATCTTCGCTCTTGCCATAAGCGAGGATGGCAAGGCGATCGGCACCATCAAGATCGAAGACGCTCCCATCCAGACGCCCGCAGGCGGCAAGATCATTAACTATTACAACGAGGAAGAGTACGGCCCCAGCATCTCCTACGAGGCAGGTCAAACCATCGGCACGGGCGACACCACAATCAACTCCCCCTACGACGCCGCTGTCGCCAAGAGCACGGTCATCGTGCCTCCCGAGGAGATCAAACCCGAGGAGAAGCCAGGCGAGACCAAGCCCGAGGGTTCCAAGTCCGAGGGCACGAAGACGACCAAGACCGTTGCAGTTGCAGCCACGGGAGCCAAGATCGCCGGCAAACTCGCAGCAACCGGCGACGCCTCGAGCGCAGCCATCGTGGCAGCCGCCCTTGCAGGAACAGCCGCCATCGCCGCGGGCGCCGTGGTGAGCCGCAAGCGCTCGTAAACACTTTTTCGCACGGGACGGGTGGATCGCGGCCCTTGCCTTCCTCGTCTACTTCTTCGTAGCGTAAGGGCAAGGCTGCAAAAGCTGAACAATAAAGCGCGGAGTCGCCATGCGGCCCCGCGCTTTTCTTTTAGCGCCGGTCCCTGCGCCGGCGTGCGGCCTATTTCTCCCCCATTTTGGCCATTTTGCCCTCCAAACGGCACTACCGCCGGCAACATCCAGCAGATACGCTGAATCTAGTCGTATAGGCCCTATGAGAACGGGAGCAACCATGGCAGCCTTGTTCACGACCCCCAAACGCAATGACACTACCGCCGGAACCCATGTTGCCGAACCCGACGTTCGCCGTCGCATAGGACTCGCGCACGGCAGCTGGCGCCGCGTGACGCGCCGCATCGTCGCGGGCGCCGTGTGCGCGCTCACGGTGAGCTCGCTGCTCATGCCGAGCGTCTCGCTCGCAGCGGAATGGGTCAAGGTCGGCGGCAACAAGTACAACACCGCGGCGAGCGACGAGGCCGGTACCTGGTCGTGGGACGGCGCCGACGACTTGAAGCTCAACAACTATAACGGCGGCGAGATCCAGGCCGCAGGCAAGCTCAACGTGAATTACTCGGGAACCAACATCGTCACTGCCGAATGGATCGAAAGCATCAACGTTTCTCATGGCACTAACGAGAATGCCGAGCTCAATATCCAAGGCGACGAGGGCGGCACGCTCAGCGTGACATCTACTGAGGACGCTATCCTCTCCACGGGTAATATCAACATCGACGGAGCCGGATCCGTCAACGCCACGAGCACTGGGTTTGATGCCATCAATGCCGGAGGTGATCTCGCTATCAAAGGTTCGGGCAACGTCAACGCCACGGGTGCATCGGATGGCATCAGGGCAAACGGCAATATCACGATTGACGACAGCGGAGCCGTCACCGCCAGGGCTACCAAGGACAAGGGTATTGGAGCCGACAAGAACCTCACCATCAAGGGTGGCGGGACGGTCGAGGCAAGCTCAGCCGATGGTGAGGCCCTTTGGAGCGGCGGCAATATCAACATCTCGGACGGCGGCCAGGTCAAGGCAAGCTCCGAGAAAGACGCTGCCGTCGAGGCCAAGGGCAGCCTCGCAGCCACAAACGCCTCCCTCAACGTAAACGGTGTTGAATATGGCGTCTATGCCCACAAGGGCATCACCCTCGATCATGCAAACGTGACGGTCCGTGCAAGTAAAGGCAGATGCGGTGGCGCCAACGCCCTCTTCACCTACCAGGACGACATCGTCGTCAAGAACGGCTCCACCGTGGACGCGTTTGCGGAAGGCGAGGTTTCGGCTGCATTCTCCACCAGAAACGATCGACCCAACGAGAAGGGCGGCCACATCTACATCAGCGACTCCGTTGTCAAGGCCATAGCCCGCTATGTCGAGAACGGCGACGGCCCCATCCCCTACAGCGAAAACCAAGATGGCGAGACGAGGCGCGAACCCCAAGGCGAGAACATTGGCATCATCGCCCAGACCAGCGAGGGCGTCACACCCGCAGTCATCTCGATCATCCACAGCAAGGTAACGGCCGAAGGAGATACAGCGGCAATCTTTGCCCGTGCCATGAGCGCTGACGGCAAGACAATCGGCACCATCAAGATTGAGAACGCCGCCATCCAGACGCCCGAAGGCGGCAAGATCATTGACTATCGCAAGCTCCGTGACGGCATCTACGAGGCAGGCCAAGCCATCGGCACGGGCGACGCCACGGTCGACTCCCTCTATATCAAAGCAGTCGCCAAAAGTACGACCATCGCACCTCCCGAGGTAGCCAAGCCGGAAGACCCCAAGCCCGACGAGACCAAGCCCGCAGAAAGCAAGCCCGCGGAGTCCAAGCAGAACCCCAAGCCTGAGGGCTCAAAGCCGACCAAGGCCGTTGCGGCTTCAACCACGAAAGCCAAGACTACCGGCGTGCTCGCGGCAACCGGCGACACCTCGGGTGCGGCCATCGTGGCAACCGTCCTTGCGGGAACAGCCGCTATCGCCGCAGGCACCATGGCGAGCCGTAAGCGTTCTTAGACGCCTCTGCGCACATGGCAGCTCCCGCGAAGGCCCCGAGCCCCAGCACCGTTTAACAACGCCACCGCCGAGCTCCCCTCCGGCGGTGGCGTTTTCCATATGCGTCCGCAGGGGATGCACGAGATTGTCTTTGGTCTAGCCCAACCAGCATACGCTGGCGTGCGACAATTGGGGCTGCCGATATCACAACACTGAGAGAAGCCCGTCATGGAAGCGCATCAAAAGCAGATAACCGTTTATTCGAATCATACGGAAAGCGCGCCTGTCATCTACCTTCCTGTGGTCGTGGGCGACGGCAGCGAGGTTTATAAGTGTTGCCGAGAGCTCGACTGTCCGCCATTCGCCCTCGTCACCATTGGCGGGCTCGATTGGAATCGCGAGCTGAGCCCCTGGGCATGCGACGGGACCGTACGCGATGCCGAGCCTTTCGGCGGCCAAGCTGCCGATTTTCTTGATGAGCTGCTGAATCAGATAATCCCCCAGGTCGAGTCGTCGCTTCCTCAGCCGCCCACCTGGCGCGGCATTGCCGGCTACTCGCTGGCAGGCCTCTTTTCGCTTTGGGCTCTCTGGCAAACCGACGCCTTTGACCGTGCCGCGAGCGCATCGGGGTCGCTATGGTTTCCCGACTTTGTCGACCGTGCCAGCACGACCCCTTTTGCCGGCAGCCCGCAAGCCGTCTACCTGTCACTCGGCAAAAAGGAAACCAAGACGCCCAACCGCATGATGCGGCATGTACTCGACGACACACGCGCGATGGAAGCGTTACTCGTCGAGCGCGGCATTCCAACAACGCTGGAGCTCAACCCCGGCAATCACTTTGCCCAAACCGACTTACGCATGGCCCGCGGCATCCACTGGATACTGACACATTAAAAATGGTGCCCACACGCATATACGCATGGGCACCATATCTTGTTTTAGCTGAACGCAGCTGCTACTCAGCAGCCTCCTCAAGCTCGGAGACATCAAACTCAAAGTCGTTACCCGGCAGGATGGCGTTGAGCACAATGCCCACCAGTGAGCCCACGGCAATGCCGGACAGCGAAATGGTCACGCCGCCCAGCTCCAACACGATGGCGCCGGCGGTGCTGTACGCGATGCCGAGCGAAAGCACGAGCACCAGCGCGGCAACCAGCACGTTGCGGTTGTTCTGGAAATCGACCTGGTTCTCGACTGTCTCTTATACACATCTCCGAGCCCACGAGACGCTACGCTATCTCGTAT
>URWZ01000022.1 GCA_900551625.1 uncultured Collinsella sp. | reverse complement strand
ACGAGATAGCGTAGCGTCTCGTGGGCTCGGAGATGTGTATAAGAGACAGGATAAAACCTGCCAAAATAAACCTGTCCCTTTTTGGTAGGTTTGGGAGAGAGGGCCGGGATGGACAAGGCTGAGTTGCGGCGGGCGGGGATTGCTCGGCGCGATGCTCTTGATTTGGACTTGCGGGCAGCGAAGTCTGCCGTTATCTGCGCGCGGCTTGTTGAGCTGATGGAGTCCAGCGGCACTGCGAGCCAACGCACCGTTGCCGTCTATGCCGCGATGGGTTCCGAGGTCGACCCAGCCGCGTTTGCCGCTGCGGCCGCCGCGCGTGGCTGGCGTGTAGCCTATCCGTGCATGCTCTCGGCAATTGATGCCGCAGCTTGTGGCCAGCGCATGTGCATGCGGGCAGTCTCTGCCGGCGATGCGTCCGAGGCCCCGTTTATCGCTCATCCCACGCGGGCCTTCGCAGCCACGAACGTCGACAGCGACCACTTCCCCATCGTGCCCGCCAAGGCTCTCGACATGGTTGTCGTGCCGCTCGTGGCTTTCGACCGCACCGGCGCGCGCCTAGGCTACGGCGGCGGCTGCTATGACCGCTACCTGCCCATGCTCTCGCCCGCATGCCAAATCGTCGGCATCGCCTTTGACGAACAGCGCATCGACCACGTTCCCACCGACGCCCACGATCTGCCGCTGCCCAACATCGTCAGCGCCTAGCCGCCGCTGTATCGCACCCGCAAGATGAGCGTGGAAAATCTCCCACTTTGAGCCCCCTTAGGGGGTGCGGACAGAAAGTTGGACCGTGAAGCGGTCCGGACTGGAGGTTCGCATGTACAGCAGGGAGAAGGTCGAGCTCTTCCTCCTGGCGACGGAGGACGGCATGGGGCCGACCGCCGCCGCGAAGTTCGCGGGGGTCACGGTGGGCGCGGCCAAGAAGTGGGCGACGGGCCACCTCCCGCACAGCTACACCGGGGCGCGCTGTAGAATCGGTGCGAGGAAACCGCGCCGGAAGGAGGCCAGCTTGGGCCCCGACAAGTCGATCTACGCCCCGCCCGCGACCGGCCCGCTCGCCGGGCTCAACGAGGACCAGATAGAGAACCTCCTGCTCAGGGCGGTGTTGGCCGACCTAAAAGCGGAAGGGTGGGACCCGGCTTCGATCTCGAACAGGAGCAAGTGCGAGCTCGGCGAGAGATTGAGGCGGGCGACCGCCCTGCCCCTCCGCTCGATCACAGGTTTCTTGAGGATATCGAAGAGCTCCTATGAGTACTGGAGGCCCCGCGTCGCCGCGCCGCGCGACCGCGACGCCGACATACGCGACCGCGTGGTGCGCATCTTCCGCGAGGGCTCGGGGTGCTGGGGGTACCGCACCGTCTGGGCGCGCCTGCGCCGCGAGGGGGTCCGCGCCAGCGAGAAGCGCGTGGCCCGCGTGATGCGCGAGGAGGGCCTCGAGGTCGTCTACAACAGGAGGCGCGCCCGGGGCTACAGCTCCTACGCCGGCGAGGTCTCCAAGGCGCCGGAGAACCTCGTGAACAGGAATTTCCACGCCGACGAGCCCAACCGGCTGTGGCTCACCGACATCACCGAGTTCAGGCTCCCGGGCGGCGAGAAGGTCTACCTGAGCCCGGTCATCGACTGCTTCGACGGGATGCCCGTCGCCTGGTCGATCGGGCTGCACCCCGACAAGCGCCTCGCGAACTCGAGCCTGCTCAAGGCCTGCGCGGCCAGGCCGGCGGGCGCCCGCACGACGATCCACTCGGACCGCGGCGGCCACTACCGCTGGCCGGAGTGGATCGGGATCTGCGAGGAGAACGGGCTGGTCAGGAGCATGTCCGCGAAGGGCTGCAGCCCGGACAACTCGGCCTGCGAGGGCTTCTTCGGCCGCCTCAAGAACGAGTTCTTCCGCTACAGGGACTGGGAGGGCGTGACGGCCGGGGAGTTCATGGGCAGGCTCGAGGCCTACCTCGTGTATTATCGCGAGGGGCGGATAAAGAAGTCCCTCGGGTGGCTCAGCCCGATGGAGTACCGCAGGAAGCTTGGATACGCCTAGGCGCGGTCCAAGAAATCGTCCGCACCCCCAAACAGTCCTTATTTCACCGCAACTGAAACAGGGGCGCCCTCCAAGAGAGCGCCCCTGCCGGGTTTCCATAGTACTGGCGAAGCAGTCCTTGAGATCCGCCTTGCCTTATGCCAAGAACTCCTTGGTGGTCGCCACGATGTTCGCGGCGTCCAGACCGTACTTGTGCAGGAGCTCGGCACCCGGGCCGGACTCGCCGAACGTGTCGTTGACGCCAATCTTCTTGAGCGGCGTCGGGCACTGCTCGCACAGGACGTCGGCAACGGCGCTGCCCAGGCCACCGATCACGGAGTGCTCCTCGACGGTCACGACGTGACCGGTCTTGGTAGCGCTCTTAACGACCAGGTCGGCGTCGATGGGCTTGATGGTGTGCATGTTGATGACCTCGGCGTCGATACCCTCGGCAGCGAGCTGCTCGGCGGCCTCGAGGGCCTCGCCGACCATCAGACCGCAGGCAATGATGGTAACGTCGGCGCCCTCGCGCATAACGATGCCCTTGCCCAACTCGAACTTGTAGGTCTCGGGGTCGTTGATGACCGGCGAGGCCAGGCGGGCAAAGCGCATGTACACGGGACCGTCGCACTCGTAGGCGGCGCGCGTCACGGCGCGGGCCTCGACGTCATCGGCGGGAACGATGACGGTCATGCCGGGAATGACGCGCATCAGGGCGATATCTTCGCAGCACTGGTGCGTGGCGCCGTCCTCGCCCACCGAGATACCGGCGTGCGTGGCGCCGATCTTGACGTTGAGATGCGGGTAGCCAATGGAGTTACGGACCTGCTCAAAGGCGCGGCCGGCGGCAAACATGGCAAAGGTGCTCGCGAAGGCAACGCGGCCGGTGGTTGCGATACCGGCGGCAACGCCCATCAGGTTGCTCTCGGCAATGCCCACATCGAAGAAGCGGTCGGGGCAGGCTGCCTTAAACTTACCGGTCTGCGTGGCGGCGGCCAGGTCGGCGTCGAGGACCACAAAGTCATCGTGCTCGTTGGCGAGCTCGACGAGGGCCTCGCCGTAGCTTACGCGCGTGGCGATTTTCTTGACGTCTGCCATCCTAGAGCTCCTCTCCGGCGGCCGTGAGCTCTGCCATGGCCTGCTCAAACTGTTCATCGTTGGGGGCCTTACCGTGCCAACCCACCTGGTTCTCCATAAAGGAGACGCCCTTGCCCTTTGTGGTCTCGGCGATAATGGCGGTAGGCTGACCCTTGGTGGCGCGGGCCTCGGCAAAGGCGGCGCGGATCTGATCGAAGTCGTTGCCGTCGGCAAGCTCCACCACGTGGAACTTAAAGGCGCGGAACTTGTCTGCCAGCGGCATGGGGTCGTTGACCTCCTCGACGGGACCATCGATCTGCAGGCCGTTGTGGTCGACGATCACGCAGAGGTTGTCGAGCTGTTGGTTGCCGGCAAACATAGCGGCCTCCCAAACTTGGCCCTCCTCGCTCTCGCCATCGCCCAGCAGGGCGTACGTACGGTAAGTATCGCCCCAGTGCTTGGCGGCAACGGCCATGCCCACGGCGGCGGAGATGCCCTGGCCGAGCGAGCCGGTGGACATGTCGACGCCCGGGGTGTCGTTCATGTTGGGGTGACCCTGCAGGTGGCTGCCGATATGGCGCAGCGTCTCGAGATCCTCCTTGGGGAAGAACCCACGCTCGGCGAGCACGGCGTACAGGCCCGGAGCGCAATGGCCCTTAGAGAGCACAAAGCGGTCGCGATCGGCCTTGCGGGGATCGGCCGGGTCGACGTTCATTTCCTCAAAGTACAGATAGGTCATGATGTCGGCAGCGCCGAGCGAACCGCCCGGATGGCCGGATTTGGCAGCGTGCACGCCGGTGACGATGCCCTTCCTTACCTCGTTGGCAACCTTTTTGAGCTCTTCGTCGCTCATTGTGCCTTCCTTTCATCCTCTTTAGACAAGATGCGCACGGCACAGAAAGGTAGTCCCAACCCAGCCGCGATGCACGTACGTCATTCATTATGCTGGAAACTGGAAGCTTTACCAGAGTATTTATCATTATTTGAACAATTGAGCAGGCAGAATCGCTGATGAAACGGTTTACCAATGTGAACGTCTTTTGGATGCGGTGGCTGCCTCTCGCCCCGGCACAAAAATGATCCGCAAACCGAAATTCAGCCTACGCGTTAATGTCCTTGAATCCTTCACCGAAGGCTTCCGTAACGTCGGCGACCGTCACAATGGCGTGAGGATCGCGCTCGCGTACGATCGTTTTGAGGGTGTTGAGCTCTCGACGGCTAACGATCACCATGATCACCGGCTTCTCGACGCCCGAATACATACCGGTCGCCTTTAATTTGGTGCAGCCGCGGCCCAGGCCATACATGATGTCGGCCGCGATATCGGGGAAGTTATCCGAGATGATGAGCACCATACGACGCTTATTGCCGCCATCGACCACGGCGTCGATCACATAGCCGCTGATCACCATCGAAAGTCCTGCATACAGAGCATTTTCGAGCGAGAAGACCGGAGCCGATGCCGCACATACGGCAACGTCGATTGCCATGACGGTCGAGCCCACCGGCAGCGAGGTGTTACGCGAGATGATTTGGCCAATCGTGTCCGAGCCGCCGGTGTTGGCGCCAGCGCGCAATACCATGCCGTAACCGATGCCCGTGATAATGCCGCCCCACATAGCGGGAAGCATCAGGTCAGCATGTGCCAGAGGCGCTACAAACGGGGCAAACAGATCGGTAAAGAAGCCCAGAAGCACAAAGCCCGTCGCCGTCTGCACCACATAGAACATGCCGCCCTCGCGCATAACGACCAGCAGCAGCAAGGCATTCATCACGATGGTCTGGATACCGACAGGAAGCGACACGCCTCGCGCTGCGCCGACTGCCTGGATAATCGTCGCAAGGCCCGTAACGCCACCGGCTGCAAGACCGTTGGGAATCAAAAACAGGTCGGTCGCGATGGCGGCCAAGGCACACCCCAACATGATCTGGGGTAGATCGTGAAAGAAGTTCATCGAAAGAATGCGCTTGATGTCCAGACGATATGCCATGCTGCCTCCTTTAAAAAAGCGCACCCCATCGGATGCGCTTTGAACTTCTTCTTGTATTCGATTCTACCGATTCGCCGGACAAAAACCACCCCTGTACAGGGTATGTTCTGGATACAAAACCACCCTGCTCGGAGGGCTTTAATCCATTTCCGCATAAACCGAGCGGTCTATGCGGACGGGGTCTCCGCGTCAGCGTTGCCGGTAGCCCAACGGTGATAGCCAATCACAAACGGATCCAGATCGCCGTCGTCAAGAACGGCCTCGACGTTGCTGGTCTCCACGCCCGTGCGCAGGTCCTTAACCATCTGGTACGGGTAGAGCACGTAGCTGCGGATCTGGTTGCCAAAACCAATTGTGGTCTTGGGTCCGCGAATCTCATCCAGGGCCTCGGCGCGCTTTTCGAGCTCAATCTCGTACAGACGCGCCTTGAGGATCTGCATGCACGCGGCCTTGTTTTGAATCTGGCTGCGCTCGTTTTGACACGTGACCACGATACCGCTGGGGAAATGCGTCACGCGCACGGCGGAGTCGGTGGTGTTGACGCCCTGACCGCCCGGGCCGCTTGCGTGGTATACGTCGACGCGAATGTCATCGGGATTAATCTCGATATCGATATCGTCGGGTAGCACCGGAATGACCTCGACGCCGGCAAACGTGGTCTGGCGGCGCTTCTTGTCGTCGGTGGGGCTAATGCGCACCAGGCGGTGAACTCCGGCCTCGGCGCGAAGCATGCCAAAGGCATCCTTGCCTTCGACGGTAAAGGTCGCGCGATCGATGCCGATGACCTCGGCCGCGGGGCAATCGTTGATGGTGACCTTCCAACCGCGGCGCTGGCAGTACTTCATGTACATCTTAAAGAGCATGAAGGTCCAGTCCTGGGCCTCCAAGCCACCCTGTCCGGGCTTGATGGTCACAATCGCGTCGCCATGGTCGAACTCCCCGGTAAACCAGCTCGCAAGCTCAAGCTCGTCGATGGCGCGGGATAGGCGCTCCGCCGTGGCGGCAGCCTCCTCACGCAGCGCAGCGGCATCGGGGTCATCGCCCATTTCCTCGGCAAGCTCCAACGCGGCGCGAGCATCGGAAAGCTCTCCGCGCGCGGTATCCACGGCGGCGATGTCCTCCTTGGCGCGCGCAATCTCCTCCATCGTGGCGCGAGCTGCATCGGCATCGTCCCAAAAGCCCGGGGCGACGCTTTTGGCCTCGAGCTCCGTTACGCGGGTGCGCTTCTCGTCCAAATGGAGATACGACTCGACCTCGCCGAGTCGGTCCGCAAATGCGTCCAACTCGGCGGGCGTCACCTCTAGAGTCTCGGCCATTAACGATTCCTGCCGTGGCAGTACTTAAACTTCTTACCGCTACCGCAGGGGCAAAGGTCGTTGCGGCCCACGTTGACATAGGGGTCATCGCTCTCGGACTTGCGGTAGGTCGTCACCTTGCCACCGTTGTTAACGGCAGCCGGACCACCCTGGACGGCGGTGCGGGCCTGCACCTGAGCCTGCTTGCGCAGTACCGAATCGCTGTTGTCGCCATCGACCTCGGCGGGACCAGAGAAGCGCGCACCCTTAAGGGCGGGGTCCTCCTTGTGCTCCACAGCGTGCGGGGCAGCTTTGAGCTCAATGCGCAGAACAGTGCGCAGGTAATCCTCGTACATGGTATCGACGAGTATCTGGAACGCGCCGTAGGCCTCGGTCTTGTACTCAACCAGCGGGTCGCGCTGGCCAAAGCCGCGCAGGCCGATACCGGTCTTGAGGTAGTCCATTTCCTGCAGGTAGTTCAT
Source organism: uncultured Collinsella sp. (assembly GCA_900551625.1). GTDB lineage: Bacteria > Actinomycetota > Coriobacteriia > Coriobacteriales > Coriobacteriaceae > Collinsella. The sequence continues at coordinate 5,707 of URWZ01000022.1, read as the reverse complement.
CCAACGCGTATCGATGACGCGCAGCATGACCTGGGTATTGAGCTCGCGCATCAGGTCCTCGCCCAGACGCTCGGCCTTCATGTTGTAGCACTTCTCAACATAGGCCAAGACATCGGCGGCCAGGGCCTCAAAGTCCTCGTCGGGGAACTGAGGGGTATCGATATGGCCGGTCAGCTCCACAACCCACTTGCGCAGGCCCTCAAGATCGCGCTCGCCCTCATGGCTGTCCTTGGTGCAGAACTCCTGAACACAGCGGTACACGGTATCGTGCATGACCTCGGTGATGTGGTCGGTCAGGTCCTTGCCGTCCAGAATCTTGTTACGCTCGGCATAGATGACCTGGCGCTGCTTGTTCATGACGTCGTCATACTCAAGAACGCTCTTACGCATGGAGAAGTTAATGCTCTCGACCTTATGCTGGGCGTTCTCGACGGCCTTGGAGATGATCTTGTGCTGGATGGGCATGTCGTCACCCATGTCGGCCGTGACCATCATCTTGGAGACGCGGTCCATCCTGTCGCCGCCAAACAGGCGCATCAAGTCATCCTCGAGCGACAGGTAGAACTGAGTCTCGCCCGGATCGCCCTGACGGCCGGAACGGCCACGCAGCTGGTTGTCGATACGGCGGGACTCATGGCGCTCGGTGCCGATAACGGTCAGGCCGCCGGCGGCAAGCACGCGCTCGCGCTCGGCCTTGCAGGTCTCCTTGGCCTCGGCGTTAAACTGCTCGAGCTGCTCGGGCGTCACGTCCTCCATGGTCAGGCCCTCGTACTCCAGGCGCTCGCGCACCAGCTCGTCGGGGTTGCCGCCCAGCAAGATGTCGGTACCACGGCCGGCCATGTTGGTAGCGATGGTCACGGCGCCATAGCGACCAGCCTGGGCCACGATATGGGCCTCGCGCTCGTGGTGCTTGGCGTTGAGGACCTCGTGCGCGATGCCGCGCTTAGTGAGGGCGGCGGACAGTTTCTCGGAGCTCTCGATGGAGACGGTGCCCACCAGGACCGGCTGGCCCTTGGCGTGACGACGCTCAACGTCGTCGGCAACGGCGTTGTACTTGGCCTGGATGGTGCGGTAGACCAGGTCCTCGTGGTCAACACGTTGCACGGGCTTGTTGGGGGGAATGACCTCGACGGGCAGTTTGTAGATCTCGCGGAACTCGGCGTCCTCGGTGAGCGCCGTACCGGTCATGCCGGAGAGCTTGTCATACAGGCGGAAGTAGTTCTGCAGGGTGATGGTGGCAAGGGTCTGGTTCTCCTCGCGCACGAGCACGCCCTCTTTGGCCTCGATGGCCTGGTGCAGGCCCTCGGAATAGCGGCGGCCTTCCATGATACGACCGGTGAACTCGTCGACGATCTTGACCTCGCCGTTGGTGACCACGTACTGCTTGTCGCGGTGGAACATGTACTGGGCCTTCAGCGCCTGCTGCAGGTGGTTGACCAGCTGGCCGGAGAGATCAGCATAGATGTCATCGATACCCAGGCGGCGCTCAATCTTCTTAAGGCCGCGCTCGGTGGCGGCGATGGTGTGCTTGGCCTCGTCCATGACGAAGTCGCCTGTGGGCTCCACGTCCTCGGTGGCGGTGAGCATGTCGTGCGAGACGTCCTCACCGCGCTCAAGGCCGCGCACGGCGCGCGCGAAGTCCTTGTAAGTGCTGGCGGACTTGGTGCCGGCGCCCGAGATGATGAGCGGCGTTCTGGCCTCGTCGATCAGGATGGAGTCGACCTCGTCGACGATGGCGTAGTTGTGGCCGCGCTGAACACGCTGCTCGGGGCGGGTAACCATGTTGTCGCGCAGATAATCGAAACCGAACTCGGAGTTGGTGCCGTACGTGACGTCGGCCTGGTAGGCTGGGCGCTTAAGCTCGAGCGGCATGTTGTTCTGCAGCAGACCGACGGTCATGCCCAGATACTTGTAGATGCGACCCATCCACTCGGAGTCGCGCTTGGCCAGATAGTCGTTGACGGTAACGACATGCACGCCCTTACCGGCGATAGCGTTGAGATAGCCGGCCAGCGTGGAGACGAGGGTCTTGCCTTCGCCGGTCTTCATCTCGGCGATGTGGCCCTCGTGCAGCGCCATGGCGCCGATGAGCTGTACATCAAAGTGACGCATGCCCATGGTGCGCTTGGAAGCTTCGCGCACGGTGGCAAAGGCCTCGGGGAGCATGTCGTCGAGCGACTCGCCGTTGGCGTAACGCTCGCGGAACTTATCGGTCTGGGCGCGGAGTTCCTCCTCGGTCATCTTCTCAAACTGGGGCTCAAGACCGTTGATCTTGTCGACGATCTTGTAGTAGCGCTTCAGGTCCTTATCGGATCCAAAGGACAGCAGCTTTGACATGAATCCCATGTGGTTTTCCTTTTTGGCCATCGCCCGCGGCATGAAACCTTGGACGAGTTAAACACAGATATTTGTACTTTAGCCAAACAAGGCGCCGCCTATGCGGTCGACACGCTCGACCACGTAATAACTACGACAGCCTGCCAAAAAGGGACTGGTTTATTTTGGCAGGTTTTATCTGGGAAAACGCTGCATCCTACCTTTTGGTGCAAACGAGCCTGTCCCCTTCGCACCAATTTGGTGCCATGGGGATGGGGTCGTTTGCACCAATAAGAGAAAAGGGCCGCGCACCCAGATGGATACGCGGCCCTTTAGCCATGAATACGAGTGATTCCGCGGCGAGCTATTTACTCAGCAGCCTCGGTGGTCTCGGCCTCGGCAGCGGCCTCCTCGACGGGAGCCTCTGCGGGAGCCTCGGCGGCCTGCTTGGCAGCCTCCTCGGCAAACTTAGCGGCACGCTTGGCCTTCTCGGCAGCCTTAGCCTCAGCGGCGGCCTTGCGAGCGGCCTCGGCCTCAGCAGCCTTGGCGGCCTTGGCAGCCTTGGCCTCCTCGGCCTTCTTGAGCTGAGCGGCAGCGGCGCCACCGAACTTGTCGGCGAAGCGCTGGACGCGTCCACCGGTGTCGACGAACTTCTGCTGGCCGGTGTAGAACGGGTGGCACTCGTTGCAAAGCTCGACCTTCATCTCGGACACGGTAGCGTGCGTCTTGAAGGTGTTGCCGCAGGAGCACGTCACCGTGCACTCGACATACTGGGGATGGATACCCTGCTTCATGGTAGGACTCCTTATTGGTCAGGCGCTGGTTACCGATCAGCGCATAAGGCGTCTTGGTTTCCGACCAAGACAACAAACTCGGCTATGGTACCACGGCGTCGAGCGTCCCACAAAAGGTTCACGGTCTTTGCACCGGAGCGCACAGGTGCATCTGCCCGATCGCGGCGCCAACAGGAACCGCCTGACCTGTCCAGGGTGCCAAAAATACACCCCGCGAGACAAGCACCCCATGTTGCAGACGTGTAACGCCGCAGCAAAGGTGCCCTTTTTTGCGCAGGACAGGTACAATGATGAACACTGTACCGTAGCGGAGCGCCCCCGCGCGCCGCAACCACGCGAAAGGGTTTCCCATGGCCGAGATCTCGTCCTCCCGCATCGTCATCACCGTCCTTGGCAAGAACCGCCCCGGCATCGTCGCCGGCGTCACCCGTGTCCTAGGCGAGGCCAACGTCGACATCCGCGACATCACGCAGTCCATTATCGAGGACATCTTCACCATGACCATGCTGGCCGACACCGCCGAGTCCAAGCTCGACTTCGCCGAGCTGCAGAAGGCGCTGGCCGAGGCCGGCGAGCTTTCGGGCGTCAACGTGTCCATCCAGCGCGAGGACGTCTTCAACTTTATGTACCGCCTGTAGCGAACAAGCCGCTCGGGGCAGCTTGACGTCATATCGTCCAAGCGCGCCGCCCCAAAGCGGACCGGAGAGGAGCGCGCATGGCCTACGACGCCAAGAAAATCTATTACCGCTTCGACGACCACCTGAGCCGCCTGGTCTTGGATTACGAAGCGAGCCGCCAGATTTCGCCCGAAAGCGAAAATCTCTACTATGGCCTGCCGACTGACCCTTATGACGAGGGCCTATTTGTTGAGCACAATGTCAAGCGCGGCCTGCGCAATGCCGACGGCTCGGGCGTGGTCGCGGGCCTCACTCGCATCTCGGATGTGCACGGCTACAACAAGGTCGACGGAAAGGTCGTGCCCGATCAGGGCAAGCTCACGCTTCGCGGCTACAGCATCGAGGATCTGGTCAACAATGCCCAGGCCGAGAATCGCTACGGCTACGAGGAAGTCGCCTATCTGCTTATCACGGGTTCGCTGCCCAACAAGGAAGAGCTCGACGGCTTTTGCGAGCGCCTGGGCGCCTTTAGACATCTGAGCGACGAGTACGTCAAAGAGTTCCCTATGACCACGGTGTCGTCGAGCATCATGAACGTGCTCCAGCGCGCCGTGCTGCTGCTCTACGCCTTCGATGCCGAACCAGACGTGATCACGCCCGAGCACGAAATCGACGTCGCCATTTCCATGCTCGCACGTCTCCCGCGCATCGCCGCCTTCGCCCACATGGCCTCGATCGCCAAGCTTCGCGGCTCCGAGGTTCACGTGCCGCACCCCACGCCCGGCCTCTCCACCGCCGAGACCATTCTGCAGGTCCTGCGCGGCGGCATGGCGTTCACCCGCGATGAGGCCATGCTGCTCGACGTGATGCTCATGCTGCATGCCGAGCACGGCGGCGGCAACAACTCCACGTTTGCCTGCCGTGTGCTGTCCTCCTCGGCCACCGACCCGTATTCCGCCTACGCCGCGGCTATCGGCTCGCTCAAGGGCCCGCGCCACGGCGGTGCCAATGCCAAGGTCGTGTCTATGCACGAGGACATCCGCGCGCATGTCTCCAACTGGGAGGACGAGGACGAGGTCGCGGCCTACCTGGGCAAGATCCTCGACAAGCAGGCTTTCGACGGCACGGGCCTCATCTACGGTATGGGCCACGCCGTCTATACGCTGAGCGACCCGCGCGCCGAGGTGTGCCGCCATTACGCGCGCACGCTTGCCGCCAAGAAGGACTTGGGCGAGGAGTTCGCGCTCATCGAGCGCATCGAGCGCCTGGCACCGCTGGTGATGCGCGACCACGGCATGACCAAGCCCATCTGCGCCAACATCGACCTCTACACGGGCTTTATCTACAAGATGCTCGGCGTGCCCGAGACGCTCTTTACGCCGCTATTCGCCGTCGCCCGCATGGCAGGCTGGTCGGCGCACCGCATGGAAGAGCTCTTCTGCGCGCACCGCATCATCCGTCCCGCGTATCGCCCGGTTATCGAGCCGCTGAAGTACAAGCCGCTCGCCGATCGCTAGGACGCGGACCGTTATAGAACCCGAGCGTGGCCAGGGCATCACCGCCCTCGGCCACGCTTTTTATGCCAGTAGAAAGGGCTGCATCAAATGATTGTGTTTTCCGATATGGATGGAACACTGCTGACGAGTGATAAGCAGATGAGCGACGCCACCTGGGCGATGCTTGACGAGCTTGCGCGACGCGGTATTGAGTTTGTGCCCTGCACGGGGCGCCCGCTGTCGGGCGTCTTTGAGCCCATCCTCGCCCATCCCGCCGTGCACTACGCGGTCTGCGCCAACGGTGCCAGCGTCTGGCAGCTCGACGATGGTACGCCCACCGATACTTCACGTGCTACGCGCATTTTGAGCCGACCGCTCGACCGCGCCATCGCCCACCGCGTCCATAGCATTGCCGCCGGCCATGACGTCACCTTCGATATCTTCGCGGACGGGCAGTGCTTCCTCCCCCGCTCGCTCTACACGC
>URWZ01000021.1 GCA_900551625.1 uncultured Collinsella sp. | reverse complement strand
GTGCGTTTAAGCCCGACCCCGAGATCTACCTGCGTGCCATGGAGGCGCTGGGGGTGGAGCCTGCCGAGTGCCTGGTTATCGAGGATTCGCCTTTGGGGATCGAGGCTGGCAAGCGCTCCGGCGCCCGAGTCCTGGCGCTGCGTCCGCACGAGGGCGTCAACCTCGATCAATCGCGAGCCGATGCCGTTATCGATAATCTGACCGACATTTTGGCCGCTTTGTAGTGTCAATCCGCCGCGAGAAGCACGGGTACAAACGTTTTTTGCGGTGGATTGGCTCAATTTGGTTTCGATTTTGGTTCGTTTGGCTTCGATTCGGGCTAAGTGAGTAGACTTTTTGGCGCTGGCCGAGCACAATGCATATCTTCCTTTGTAAAACCGCAGGTCACAGGGGTGGCGGTTTTGGGTGTGCTCGGCAGATCGTAAAAAGTCTACTCACTTGTAATTTGGGCCTTTGGTCGTGGGGGTTGCTGGTCCCCCTTTGGTTGTCGAGGGAGGGTGAATTGAAGCGCCCTCGCACGCTCCGTGCTACAATCGCCGACATGCCCCACAACTAGATCTGCCTTCGAAAGGAGCCTACGTGGCGAACGCCATCGATCAGCTCACGGACCGAGTGCTCGTGCTCGGCCGTCTCACCATCGTCCGCCGCGCTATTACTGCAGTGGCGGTCGCAATTTCCGCCGTTCTCCAGACATTTCTGATCCAGGCATTCATTCAGCCCGCCGACCTGCTTCCGAGCGGCCTCACCGGCGTTGCGGTCCTGCTCGATCGCGTTACCTCGCTCGGCGGCGTTCACATCGACATCTCGCTCGGTATGCTCGCGCTCAACATCCCCGTGGCGCTCCTATGTTGGAGTGGCATTAGCAAGCGCTTCGTCATCTTCTCGATGATGCAGGTCGTGCTCTCGTCGCTGTTCCTCAACGTCTTTCACTTCGCGCCGTTTTTGGGCGACAAGATCATGCTCATCATTTTTGGCGGCGTGGTCTCGGGTCTGGGCGCTGCCATCGCGCTTAAGTCCGGCGCATCCACCGGCGGCACCGACTTTATCGCGCTGTGGGTCTCCAACCACACGGGCAAGACCATCTGGGGCGTCATCTTTGGTTTCAACTGCTTTATCCTGGCGATCTTTGGTTTTATGTTTGGCTGGGACAAGGCGGCGTATTCCATCGTGTTCCAGTTTATTTCGACCAAGACCATCGACAGTTTCTATCGTCGCTACGACCGCGTGACGCTGCAGATCACGACGCGCAAGGCAGACGAGGTCATGACCGCCTATGTTGACCATTTTCAGCACGGCATTAGCTGCGCCGAGGTCATTGGCGGATACAGCCGCGAGAAGATGTACCTGCTGCACGCCGTTGTATCGACCTACGAGAGCCAGGACATTATCAAGCTGGTGTGCGACATCGATCCCGGCGCCGTGATCAACGTGTTCCACACGCTCAACTTTGTGGGCGGCTGGTGGGGAGGTCATGTCGACGAGCCCATGCCCACGGCCGTTCCCGATCCCGACAAGCCCGCACGCATGGCCAGCAGGCAGGCGCGCCTCAGCGAGCAGGACAGCCTGCAGCAGGACGACGGCAAGTAGGGTTTTGGCATTTTACCGGCCCGGCGCAACCCTTCCGTATGAGCCCCACGAAAGCCCCGTTGCTTTCGAGGGACTTTCGTTTGCCCAGATAAAACCTGCCAAAATGAAGCTGTCGCTTTTTGGTAGGGAGGGTGTATCGTTTTATCAATATGAGGTAACATGAAACTAGACGTTATATACGTATTAGTTATTTCAATATTTCGATAATAGTGATTAGATATGCCTACGCCCAAAAATGCACCGCTTTACCAGCAGATTTATGACGAAATCAAGGACGCGATCGAGAAAGGTGTTTATGCACCCAAGGAGCGTATTCCGTCCGAGCTTGAGCTAGCCGAGCAGTACGACGTGAGCCGCATTACGGTGCGCCGCGCCGTCGAGGAGCTGTGCTCCGATGGCTACCTGGTTAAGCAGCAGGGCCGTGGCACCTTTGTCTCCACGCCGCACATCAACCGCCAGTTCCACGCTTCGACGCTGCAGACGTTTACCGCGCTGTGTGCCGATAATGGCATGAAGGCGGGCGCGCATGTGGTCGATCGCCAGATTGTGCCGGCACGTCAAAACGAGATGGAGTTCTTTGGCCTGCAAAAGGACGCGCTGCTGCTGCATATTAAGCGCGTGCGTACAGCCGACGGCGAGCCCATCTTTGAGGAGAACATCTTTGTGCCGTTTGACGCCTACCGTGAGCTGTTGACGGCCGATCTTGAGGACAAGTCGATTTTTTCCGAGGTCGAGCGTGTTGGCGGAACGCCGATTGTCTCGGTTGGCTACCGCACGGTCGAGGCCGTTCGTGCCAATACCGAGCAGACGGCCGAGCTGGGCATCGCTCCGCACGATCCACTGCTCAACCTGCGTGCCGGCTTTATCGGCCCCAATGGCGAGCCGGTCCTGATGGGTAAGCAGTACTACGTGGGATCGCGCTACGTTATGGTCATGTAAGTTACGCGGTTTTACCAAACCGCGTAACGGCTCGACGCTGCAAGCCCGCCAGAGCGGCAATCTGCCTTTCAACTTCGGCGGCATGACCAGAAGGTCAATGCCGCCTTGTTTCAAGGCACCTTGCTCGCTCTGGCGGGCTTTCGCTGTCGTTGCCAGGGCATCGGCGTTGCCTTGGCCGTCAATAGTCATCGGGGGCATTCTTAAACGACTACTCAACGGCTATTGCGCACATGGCTCGCATGACAGTCGTCTCTTTTATGTTTCCTTTAGCCGTCGCTGCCTAGGATGGGAGTTAGTCGGCAGGAAGGGAGCGTCTATATGGACGACGCGAGCGAGCGTGCTATCGAAGAGGACATGCTCGATCAGTTCAATTACTTTGATGATGAGGACGAGGAGCTGATCGACCGTCGCGAGCCAGCGCCGCTTGATTCCTTTGATCTGGTCGATGAAGAGGCTGATGAGGTTGAGGACGAATCAACGGAGCCCCCACGGTCTTCGCGCCTTGACTCGCTGCTTTCGAGAGCCCCCCTACACCACGGCGTTCGTGCCGGCGCGCTCCATATGAAAACTGACTGGCGTCAGATCGTGACTTCAGGCAATGAACTTGCCGTCGATGCGCCGCTCACCGATAAGTCATCCATTATCTGCCGCACCGGCATGCTCATGCTGGCAAGCGGAACAGGTGCCTGGCGCGTGCGCGATACCATGAATCGTGTTGCTGCCGTACTCGGCGTCACGATTCACGTCGACCTGAGTCTTCTGTCGTTTGAGTGCACCTGCATCGAAGATGGCCACTGCTTTAACGAGGTTGTCAGCCTGCCCACAACGGGAGTCAATACCCATCGCATTTGGATGATGGAGAGCTTCCTAAAGGAAATCGAGATTTACGGGCGCCGGTTTACCGTGCACGAGTACCACGAGATGCTCAAGACCGTTGAGAGCTCAAAGCCCGATTACGCTCTCTGGCAACAGGGCCTTGCGGCAGCCTGTGCTTGCGGCGCCTTCGTCTTTTTGCTCGGCGGCGGTCCTATCGAGATGGCCTGCGCGTTCGTGGGCGCCGGTGTCGGCAACTTTGCTCGCTCCCATATTCTCAAGCAGGGTCTTGGCCAGTTTAGCGCGCTGACGATCGGCGTTGCGCTCGCTTGCGTTTCGTATCTGCTGGCATTGCTCGGCCTTGGCCAGGTCGTACCGGGGGCAATGTCGCACCAAGAAGGCTATATCGGCGCCATGCTCTTTGTGATTCCCGGCTTTCCGCTCATTACGGCAGGCCTCGACATCGCTAAGCTCGACATGCGAAGTGGTATCGAGCGCCTGTCATATGCCGTATCGATTATTGTGATGGCGACGCTCGTAGGTTGGATGGTTGCCGAGTGTGTTGGCCTGGCGCCGGACGACTTTGCGCCGCTCGGCCTTTCGCCGCTTGCTCTTACGCTCCTGCGCGTGGTGATGAGCTTCGTTGGCGTATTCGGCTTCTCGGTGATGTTCAACAGCCCGGTAAAGATGGCAGCGGCGGCAGGGCTCATCGGCGCCGTGTCCAATACCTTGCGCCTTACGCTCGTCGATGCGCCGACGATACTTCCTTTCCTGGGCCTGAGCGCAGGTATGCCTCCCGAGGCAGCAGCGTTTATCGGCGCGCTGGTATCGGGTCTGCTGGCAAGCTTGGCCGAAGTCAAGCTCACCTACCCGCGCATCGCACTCACGGTGCCTTCGATTGTCATTATGGTGCCGGGTTTGTATCTGTATCGCTCGATGTATTACATGTGCACTTTCGACACGGTCAATATGCTCGGCTGGTTTGTGCGTGCAGTGCTCATCGTGGCGTTTTTGCCTGTTGGCCTGGGTGTGGCGCGTACGCTCACCGACCCTCGCTGGCGCCACACCAGCTAATTGGTACAAGGGGGACAGGTTGCTTTGCACCAAATGAGTTGCGGTGAAATAGGGACTGAATTGCTGCTTAAAGGGTCAAAACAGTCCGTATTCCACCGCAACTTATGGGGTCGGGGGATTATCGGTGCCCTGCATCTTCATAAACTCAACGCTTACGAAGCGCGCGCCGTTCGTGTTAGGGTAGTTCCACCACATAAGTAGTCGCAGACGCACGTACCACGGGCGGGCGAGATGAAGTCCCAACAGCTCCATCTTGCCCGCCCGTTTTTGTTGCGTGGTGCCGCGGCACAACACAGAGAGGAATCTGCCCTTCATGCCTATCAACAAACGAGAGAGCCTGCTGTTCACCTTTATCATGTGCTTTTGCATGGTGCTCTGGATGAGCATCTACAACGTTGCCCTGCAGCACGGGGTCATCAACGGCGAGGTCGTTGCCGCTGCGTGGCTCGGCTTCCCCGTTGCCTACATTTTTGCCATGTGCTGCGACTGGTTCGTCGCCAGCCCGCTCGCCAAGGGTTTCGCCTTTAAGTACTTGGTCACTCCGGGCAAGAGCTCGCCGCTCGCCATGACGCTCGCCGTCAGCTCCTGCATGGTCGTTCCCATGGTCATCATCATGTCGCTGTACGGTGCCTGCGAGGGTCTGACGCACATGCCCGGTGGCATCCTTGCGAACCTGTATTCCGTGCCCGCGATCTGGATGATCAACATCCCGCATAATTTTGTGATGGCGCTGCCGTGGAACCTTTTGGTAGCCGGTCCGATTTCCCACTTCGTCTTCCGTCGCGCCTTCCCTGTGGGGACGGTTTTCGAGGAGGAGCATGCCGAGCTCTTGGAGCAGGCTATGGCTCCTGAGTGCGAGTAGCTCGCTTAGGGATCTGCTGAGCGCGGGCGACTTGCTTGGTTGGAGCCCTAAGCGTGGATAGCTCGCTCGGCGACATCGCGGGCGCGAGCGGTGCGCATGACCGGAGGGCCCGTGCTGCTCCGTTGCCCGACGTGCTAGCGCGCAGAACAATCTGTTGGTGCATTCGGCGGCTGCTGAAGCGTTTCGGCAGCCGCATTTTATACGGAGTTTAAATACAACAGTCTGTTGTATTACGTAGAGTGGTATATCTCTAGCAGGAAAAATGCGAGAGACGGAGCATTATGGCGTTGCTAGTAGGACTGGACGTAGGGTCGACGACGACCAAAGTTTACGCGATGCACGAGGATATGACCGAGGCGTGGTGGGGATATCGCCGCCACGGGGCGTGTCAGACAGCGAGCGTGCGCGCCATGCTCGGCGAGCTCGCCGAGCGCTTTCCCCATGAGTCGCTGCGCGTTGCGGTGACCGGCTCGGGTGCGCGCGATATCGCGACCGCGCTGGGCGCCTCGTACGTTCAGGAGGTGGTCGCCAACGCGCTCGCGATCAGCAGGTTCTATCCGCAGACGCGCTGCGCCATCGAGCTGGGCGGCCAAGACGCCAAGATGATCTTCTTCCGCACCAACGATAAGGGAGACGTCGAGGTTGCCGACATGCGCATGAACGGCTCGTGCGCAGGCGGTACCGGTGCATTTATCGACGAGATGGCAAAGCTCATGGGGGTCGGCACCGAATCGGGCGAGTTCGAGCAGCTCGCAAGCCGGGGAACGACCGTCCACGAGGTTTCGGGCCGCTGCGGCGTGTACGCAAAGACCGATATCCAGCCGCTGCTCAACGAGGGCATTCCTACCACCGACCTGGCGCTTTCGGCGCTTCACGCGGTCGCCCGCCAAACGATCGGCGGTCTGGCCCAGGGTATCGACATCGAGCCGCCGGTAATCTTCGAGGGCGGTACGCTCGCCTACAACCCCACGCTGGTCCGCGTGTTCCGGGAGCAACTGAATCTATCGGACGATCAGGTTATCGTCCCGCGCGATCCGCAGATCATGGTCGCGCGCGGTGCCGCCCTGTCGCTGACCGACATGTTCGCATCGTCCCAACCGATCGACCTTCCCGACGCTTTTGTCCGGCTGGATAAGCTCGAGACGGTCGCGCCCGCAAGCGGGGAGGGACGTCTTGCCCAGCCCTTTTTTGCCACACCTGCCGAGCAGGCGGATTTTATGGCACGCCATGGCAAAGAGACGCCGGCAAAGGGTCCGGATGCGTATGCGCCCGGAGAGACGGTGCGTGTGGCGCTCGGTATCGATTCGGGGAGCACGACGACCAAGTTCGCCCTGGTCGATGAGGCGGGTGAGCTTGTCGATTCGTTCTACGCGTCTAATAACGGCAGACCGCTCGACGTCGCCCAACAGGGTCTTGTCAGCTTGAAGAACCGCTGGGAGACAGCGGGAGTCACGCTTGCGATCGATGCCGTGGGCACCACGGGATACGGCGAGGAGCTTTTCGCGCGCGCGTTCCACGCCGACTACCATACGGTCGAGACGGTCGCGCACGCCCGCGCCGCGTGCGCATGCGTTCCCGATGCGACCTTCGTGCTCGACATCGGCGGACAGGATATGAAGGCCATCTGGCTCAACCACGGCGTGCTGACCGATATCGTCGTCAACGAGGCGTGCTCTGCGGGCTGCGGCTCGTTCCTCGAGGGTTTTGCCAAAAACCTCGGAATAGCCGTTGAGGATATCGCGACCGAGGCATTTTCGTCCAAAGCCCCCGCCGTTCTCGGCAGCCGCTGCACGGTGTTCATGAACAGCAGCGTCGTTTCCGAGCAGCGGCGCGGTAAGGGTCCGGGCGACATCATGGCCGGTCTCTGCCGTTCGATTATCGAGAACGTGTTCACCAAGGTCATTCGCGTTTCAAATCTCAACCGTCTGGGCGACAAAGTCGTCGTCCAGGGCGGCACGTTCCGAAACGACGCGGTGCTGCGCGCATTCGAGCAGTATCTGGGCAAATCCGTCACGCGTGCGCCCCACCCGGGGCTGATGGGCGCTATCGGTATCGCCCTGCTCGCGCGCGAGAAATGCCGCAAGGGCGACGCCGGCACGTCGTTTATCGGGCTCGATGCCGTGGAGCGCTTCGAGCATCGCGAGTTCGGCGGCGTTACCTGCCGTCGGTGCAACAACCGCTGCCAGCGCGCGGTCGTGGCATTTGGCGACGGCTCGCTTTACGTCACGGGCAATCGCTGCCCGCGCGGCGGCGCCATCTCATGGGATGAGCTCGTGCGCGAGGTTCCCGCGGCGGAGGAGCTGCGTCCGCAGGGTGCTTGCGAGGCACGGGCACCCGGCACGGGGCGCGACCGGACCGCGGCTGCCCCCAATCTCTTTGTCGACCGCGAGAAGCTGCTGTTCGAGTCGTGCCCCACGGTTCCCGTCTGCGGGGGGCGCGATGTCACGATCGGCATTCCCCGTGTGCTCGAGTTCTGGGACACCATGCCGTTCTGGTCGACGTTCTTCAGCACGCTCGGCTTTAAGGTGCGCGTCTCGGGACGCAGCACCAAGGCGATGTACGAGCGCGGTCTGGCGCACGTCACATCCGACACCGTGTGCTTCCCGGCCAAGCTCGTCCACGGGCACATCCGCAATCTCGTCGACGCCGGCGTCGACCGCATCTTCATGCCCATCATCACGACGGTGCCCACCGAAAACACCGCCTCTACCAGCGAGTGGATGTGCGCCGTCGTAAAGGGATACCCCTACGTGATGCGCAATTCCGATAACCCGGAGGAGCGTTTCGGCGTTCCGTTCGATACGCCGCTGTTCCACTGGTACGACGAGGGCGACCGAAACCGCCAGCTCAAGGCGTGGTGCAAGGAGACCTTCGATATCGATGCCGACCTGGTTGCCAAGGCGACCGAGCAGGCGGACCGCGCGCAGCAGACGTTTGAGAACCAGCTGCAGCTGCGCGGCAGGCAGGTGCTCGAGAACGTGCGCGAGGACGGCGGCTACGCGGTGGTGATCGCTTCGCGCCCGTACCACAACGACCCGCTGGTCAACCACGGGCTGCCCAAGCTCTTCTCTGAGCGCGGCATCCCCGTGCTGACGCCCGATGCGGTGCCGGGGGTCTGCAACGTCGATCTTTCCAACAGCCGCATCGACATCGTGAACAACTACCATGCGCGCATGCTGTCGTGCGCGGTCATCGTCGCATCGACGCCCGAGCTCGAGCTCGTGCAGATGGGCAGCTTCGGCTGCGGCCACGATGCGTATCTCACCGATGAGATCGCGCGCATGATGGGCGAGATGGGCTCCAAGGTTCCGATGATGATCAAGCTCGATGAGAGCGACGTCGCCGGTCCCATGGGCATTCGCGTGCGTTCGTTTATCGAGTCGGTCAACCGTCGTCGCGCGGAGGAGCGTGCCGAGGGCGCCCGGGTGCACGCGGTCCATCCGCTCGACGACCCGTATAAGGTCAAGTACACCAAGCGCGACCGGCACGACAAGATCGCGCTGGTCCCCAACACCTCCCATGCGTTCTGCAGGCTCATGACCGCGGCGATGCGCAATCAGGGCGTGCGCGCCGAGGCCCTTGATATCGGGCGCGAGGATGCCATCCGCCTGGGCAAACGCTATGTGCACAACGACATCTGCTTCCCCGCGCAAATCGTGATCGGCGAGGCGCTCGCGGCACTCGAGAGCGGTAAGTACGACCCGCACGACGTCGCCGTGGTGACTGGCAAGTATATCGGTGACTGCCGCCTGACGCACTACATGCCCCTGCTGCGCCGCGCGCTCGACGACGCGGGATACGACTATGTCCCGGTGCTCACCAACGACGACGTCGATGCCCACAATGCGCATCCGGGCTTCAAGCTCGGCCTTGGCCCGAGCATCCAGATCGCCTACGGTCTTCCCATGATCGATACCCTCGAGGCCATGCTTAGGCGCATCCGTCCCTACGAGCTCGAGAAGGGCGCGGCGGACGCTGCGTTCGACCGCGCGCTCGATGAGGTTATCGAGGGCATGGAGCGCTCCGGGCTGAGAGGCCAGGCGACGGGCTTCAAACGCGCGCTTGCGATCATGGACGCCGTTCCGTACGACCGCTCGAACCCGCATCCGACCGTTCTCATCGTGGGCGAGTACCTGCTCAATTTCCATCTCGGCGCCAACCACGAGATCGAGCGCTACCTCGAGGACAACGGGCTCGAGGTCATCGAGGCGCGCATGACCGACGTGATCCGCAAGACCTATTTCTACAAGCATGCGCAGTCGCGCGAGTTCCACGTCGACCTGTCGCTGCCCGAAAAGGCCTGGTACGCCACGGCGGACAACCTGTTCGAGCTCGCGCACGACCGTTGCGACCGCCTGGGCGCGGCGAGCCCGCTCTACGAGCCGCCGACGCGCATGCCCGAGCTCGTGCGCGCGAGCGATAAGATCCTGCACCATACGTTCGATGCGGGCGAGGGCGTGCTGATTCCGGCGGAGATCCTCGAGCACGCCAAGCGCGGCTGCCGCAACTTCGTGATCCTGCAGCCGTTCGGGTGTCTGCCCAACCATGTCGTGGGGCGCGGGCTCATCCATGCGCTCAAGGAGCAGTATCCCACGGCGCAGTTCCTGCCGCTCGACTACGATCCCGACGTGAGCTTCGCCAACGTGGAGAACCGTCTTCAGATGCTCATCATGAACGCCAAGGCGCAGGGGTGCGGTGAGGCGCATGGCGAGACCGCGTAAGGACGCCGATGCGCCCGATGCACGCACCCGTATCATCGAGGCGTTTTGGGAGCTCATCGAGAACAACAGCATCTTCGAGCTGTCGGTTGGCGAGGTGACCCGCGCCGCCCGGTGCAATCGCGGAACGTTTTACTACTATTTTCACGATTTCGATGAACTCGTCGCCATCGCCATAGCCCAACTGCTGCAGGATAACGAGCTCATCACCGATGCCCTCTGGCATTTTTCGAGCGAGGGCGACCTTTCGGCGTTCGACCGGCGCGACGTCCGCTGCCTGCTGCGGCGCATCGTCATCACCATGAGGGCGGGTGCCGCCGAGCAGGTCGTGCAGGGCATCCATACGATCATCATCGACCGCGTGAGAGAGATCGTCCACCCCGACGGAGAAGAGCTCAAGGCGGATTCGAGCTTTGCGGTGGGCTTTCTGGTCTCGGGCATCATGGACTTTGTGATGGCGGTCGGCTTTGCCCGGGAGGGCGGCGAGGAGATAGACCTCGAGCAGCTGGGGGACAGCGCGTGCGCGTACCTGAGGGCGGTCGCCATGCAGACGGTGGAAACGGTCGCGCAAGTCGAGGGCGTCGATACATCCGAGTTGCTCGGACGCGTCTCCAAGGAGGCCGATGCCTATCGCGCATCGCGTGCGACGAGTCCCGACGTGGTGAAAGACGCCTAGGGTTTCTCTTGCGGGGCGCCTGTCGCGCATCGCGCGGTGAGTCCCGCGATGCGGTCATAACCTGCATTCATGTGAGCCGGGTTTATAGATATTCCTCCAGCTGTTAACATAGACAACCTGTGGGTAAAGAGACAAAAGCGCCGCCGACGGGCGGGCGTTTTGATTTCGATGAACTCATGTAAGGAAACGAGCATGTTAGATAGATTTACCGATCGAGCGCGCAAGGTCATGTCCATGGCCAAGCAAGAGGCGCTTGATCTTCATTCAAATAAGGTGGGCACCGAGCACCTGCTGCTCGCGCTTGCCAAGGAGGACGAGGGCATTGCCGCCGAGGCACTGCGTTCGCTCGACATCTCCTACGATGACATCATGGATACTCTCAAAGAGGTCCAGACCACGGTTCCCGAGCCCAGCGAGGAGACCGAGGCGGCCAAGCTCGCCTTTACGCCGCTCGTCATTAGCGTGATGGAGCGTTCATTCCGCGTGGCGCGTGAGAATAACCAGACCTACGTGTCGACCGAGCACTTGCTGATCGGCATCGTCGAAGAGGGCAACGGCATGGCCATGGACATCCTCATGCGCCTGGGTGTGTCGTCCGCCTCTATCAAAAAGGCTATCGAGAAACTCACCGCCAAGGACCAGGACAAGAAGCGTCCGCTCGCCGGCGCCGGTGCCGGGCGTCCCGGTGCGGGCCTGCCGTTCTTTAGCGGCTCGGATGCCTCTCAGCAAAAGGGGAGTGGCACCGATACGCTTAAGCAGTTCGCGACTAACCTCACGCAGAAGGCGCGCGACGGCGAGCTCGACCCTGTAATTGGTCGCGAAAAGGAAGTCCAGCGTATGATGGAAATTCTTTCGCGCCGCACCAAGAACAACCCGCTCATTCTGGGCGACCCCGGCGTGGGCAAGACGGCCATCGTCGAGGGCCTGGCTCAGCAGATTGCAGCCGGCAACGTGCCCGAGAACCTCATTAACCAGAATATCTGGACGCTCGACCTGCCGGGCCTCGTGGCGGGCGCCAAGTATCGCGGCGAGTTTGAGGAGCGCCTCAAGAACGTGATCCAAGAGGCCACCGAAGCCGACGACGTCATCCTGTTTATCGACGAGATGCACACCATCATCGGTGCCGGTTCTGCCGAGGGCTCCATCGACGCGAGCTCCATGCTCAAGCCCGTGCTCGCGCGCGGCGCCTTCCAGATTATCGGCGCCACCACGGCCGAGGAATTCCGCAAGTACCTCACCAAGGACCCGGCTTTCGAGCGTCGCTTCCAGACCATCGATGTCGAGGAGCCGAGCGTCGAGGACACGGTCAAGATCCTGACCGCGCTCAAGCCGCGCTACGAGGAGCATCACCATGTGCGCTATACGCAGGGTGCTATCGAGGCTGCCGCGAACCTTTCCAACCGCTACATCCAGGATCGCTTCCTGCCCGATAAGGCCATCGACCTCATTGACGAGGCCGGTGCCCGCGCTCGCATCGCCGCGAATCGCGCGCCCGAGCCGGTGCGTGAGGCCGAGCATCGCGTCGAGGAGCTCAAGGCTGCCGCACAGGAGGCCACCGAGAGCGACGACATGAACAAGGCTGCCGAGATCACTGAGCAGCAAAAGGCTGCCGAGATT
The DNA here is from genome assembly GCA_900551625.1 of uncultured Collinsella sp. Taxonomy (GTDB): domain Bacteria; phylum Actinomycetota; class Coriobacteriia; order Coriobacteriales; family Coriobacteriaceae; genus Collinsella. The sequence continues at coordinate 461 of URWZ01000021.1, read as the reverse complement.
GAGCTTGCCGAGGCCAAGGCTGCCTGGACGGCCGAGCTCGACGCGAGCCCGCTCACTATTGACGTGAGCCAGATCGCCGATATCGTGTCCGTGACCTCGGGCGTGCCGGTGTCCTCGCTTACCGAGAGCGAGAGCCGTCGCCTGCTGCAGGCCGAAAGCGTGCTCAAGACGCGCATCATCGGTCAGGATGAGGCTGTCGAGGCAGTTGCCAAAGCCGTGCGCCGCAGCCGCTCGCCGCTCAAGGACCCGCGTCGCCCCGGCGGCAGCTTTATCTTCCTGGGTCCCACCGGCACGGGCAAGACCGAGCTCGCCAAGACGCTCGCCGAGTACCTCTTTGGCAGTAAGGACGCGCTCATCAGCTTCGACATGTCGGAGTTCGGCAGCGAGTTCGAGGTCTCCAAGCTTATCGGTAGCCCTCCGGGTTACGTGGGCCACGACGAGGGCGGTCAGCTTACCAAGGC
>URWZ01000020.1 GCA_900551625.1 uncultured Collinsella sp. | reverse complement strand
ATCTACACACTGCATATCGTCGGCAGCGTCAGATGTGTATAAGAGACAGAGCTTACACCATGCGATTTCATTATAGAGGTAGGCGCGGCGTGCATCATCCTCCGACAAATTACCCAGCTTCTCTTCAAAACCTTGAATATCAGCTTTAACCTTGTCGGCGTCGACGGTCGCCAAATCGCAAGCGCGCTCGGCGAGGACGGTCACGACATCGTCCGCAACCTGGGCATAGCCGCCGGCCACGGCAAACGTGTGGTCGACAGTGCCCATGGCCTTATCGGAAACGCGAACGTAACCGCGGTCGATCGTGCAGATTTCGCTGGAGTGAGCAGGCAGAACGCCAAACTCGCCATCCGTGGACGGAATCGACACAAACGCAGCGTCGCCCTCATAGGCGCAGCTCACGGGGCACACGATGCGGATACGCATAACCTACTTCTCCTCCATCTTGCGGGCGCGCTCACGCACGTCCTCAATCGTGGAGGCATAGCGGAATGCCTGCTCGGGCAGGTCATCGGCCTTGCCGTCGACAATCTCGGCGAAGGAGCGGACGGTATCCTCGACGCGGACGTAGACACCGGGGTTGCCGGTGAACTTCTCGGCGACGTGGAAGGACTGGGAGAGGAACTGCTGGATCTTACGGGCACGGTTGACCGTAAGGCGCTGCTCCTCGGACAGCTCGTCCATACCCAGAATGGCGATGATGTCCTGAAGGTCGGAGTACTCCTGCAGGAGCTCCTGGACCTTGACGGCGACACGGTAGTGCTCCTCGCCAACGATCGAGGGATCGAGAGCGTCCGAAGAAGACGCGAGCGGGTCGATAGCCGGGAACAGACCGAGCGACGAAATGCTACGCGAAAGAACCGTGGTGGCGTCGAGGTGCGTAAACGTCGTGGCAGGCGCCGGGTCGGTCAGGTCGTCTGCAGGGACGTAAACGGCCTGGACGGAGGTAATGGAGCCCGTCTTGGTCGAGGTGATGCGCTCCTGGAGGTCACCCATCTCGGTAGCCAGCGTGGGCTGGTAACCAACGGCGGACGGCATACGACCCAGCAGTGCGGAAACCTCGGAACCGGCCTGGGAGAAGCGGAAGATGTTATCGATGAACAGCAGAACGTCCTGGCCACGATCGCGGAAGTACTCAGCGGTGGTAAGGCCGGCCAGACCGATGCGCAGACGCGCTCCAGGCGGCTCGTTCATCTGACCATAGACCAAGCAAGTCTTGTCGATAACGCCCGACTCGCTCATCTCGAGATAAAGGTCGGTACCCTCACGGGTACGCTCGCCGACGCCGGTGAACACCGAGGTGCCGCCGTGCTCCTGGGCGAGGTTGTTGATGAGCTCCTGAATCAAAACGGTCTTGCCGACGCCGGCGCCGCCGAACAGGCCTGTCTTGCCGCCACGGATGTAGGGCTCGAGCAGGTCGACGGCCTTAATGCCGGTCTCGAAGATCTCGGTCTTGGTGGTGAGCTCGTCGAAACGGGGCGCTGCATGGTGGATGGGGTAGAACTCCTCCACCTCGGGCATGGGCTTGCCGTCGACGGGCTTGCCCATGACGTTCCAAATACGGCCGAGCGTCTTGGGGCCAACGGGCATCTTCATGGGCTCACCGGTATCGGTGGCGATGAGGCCGCGCTGCAGGCCATCGGTCGAGGACATGGCGACCGTGCGGACGACGCCGCCCGGAAGCTGGCTCTCGACCTCGAGGATCGTGCTCAGATGACCGATCGGGGTCTCGGCCTCGACCGTGAGCGCGTTGTAGATCGGGGGCACCGCGCCGTCAAACTTGACGTCGACGACAGGGCCGATGATTCGCACGATGCGACCATCACCGGCAGTCGTCTTCTTGGTGGCTTCCTCGACCGCAAGCTGTACGGTGTTATTAGCCATTACTGTTCCTCCAATGCTGAGGCTCCGCCGACGATCTCGTTAATCTCGGTCGTAATCGAAGCCTGGCGCACGCGACTATACGTGCGGGTAAGGGTCGAGATGATCGCGGTGGCGTTTTCCGTCGCGGAGTGCATGGCCTTGCGGCGTGCACCCTGCTCGGCAGCCGCCGAATCGATCAGGGCCTGGTAGATGACCGTCAGGATATAAGACGGCACAAGCTTGCCGAGAACATGCTCGGGAGAGGGCACGAACTCGAACGTGGACGAGATGCGCTTAGGGGCGTCGGTCTCGTTCTTACGCGGACCGTGGGCCATAGCGATCATCTCGGGGTCGAGCGGCAACAGATGCTCGACGCGAAGCTCCTGATCCACGCGGTTCTTGGCGTGGTGGTAGACAAGCTCGACACGGTCAAGCTCACCGGCACGATACGCATCGCAGATATGAGAGGAGATCATGCGGGCCTGATTGAAATCGGGCTCGGAGGAGTTGCCCTCAAAGTGCATGACGACGTTTGCGCGGTCACGGAAATACGTGGCCGGTTTGCGCCCGCACGCGATGATCTCGCACTCGATGCCGTCGTTCGCCCAAGAAGCGGCGAGCTTTTCGGCCGTGCGCTCCACCGTCGTATTGAAACCGCCGGCAAGGCCGCGGTCCGAGGCAATAACGACAATCAGGCCATGCTTGACGCTCTCATGCTTCTGCAGCATGGGATCGGTGCCCGAACAGGAGGCGTCGCCGGCGACCGTCAACATGACGTCGGTCAGCGCCTCCTTATAGGGCTCGGCCTGCTTGGAGCGATCGAGGGCACGACGGATCTTGGCCGTAGAGACCATCTCCATCGTGCGCGTGATCTGCTTGGTCGTGGTAACCGAGGAGATTCGCTTCTTAATGTCGCGAAGGTTGGCCATGGGGCTTAGTTCTCCTCTGATCCAGAAACATCCGAATGGTGCTTGGCCATGAACTGCTGCTTGAAGTCGCCGATGACGCGCAAGAGCTCAGCCTTGGTGTCATCATCGATCTTCTTGGCGCGAACCTTGTCGAGCAGCGAGCCAAAGCCATTGTCCATGTACTCGATGAGCTCGGCACGGAAAGGCAGCACGTCGGCGATCTCCAGGTCATCCAGGAAGCCCTCGTTGCCAGCGAACAGCGTAACGATCTGCTCGCCAACCTCAAACGGCTTGTAACGCGGCTGCTTCAGGAGCTCTGTCATGCGGGCACCATGGGTCAGCTGCTTCTGAGTAGCCTCGTCGAGGTCGGAGCCGAACTGCGTAAAGCCGGCGAGCTCCTGGTACGAAGCGAGGTCCAGACGGAGGTTGCCGGCGACCTGCTTCATGGCCTTGGTCTGTGCATCGCCACCGACGCGGGACACGGAGATACCCACGTCGACTGCCGGGCGCTGACCCTGGAAGAAGAGCTCGGACTGCAGGTAAATCTGACCATCGGTAATGGAAATGACGTTGGTCGGAATGTAGGCCGAGACGTCGCCGTCCTGGGTCTCGATGATCGGAAGAGCCGTCATGGAGCCATAACCGTTCTTCTTGGACATCTTGACGGCACGCTCGAGCAGACGAGAGTGCAGGTAGAAGATGTCGCCAGGATAGGCCTCGCGTCCGGGCGGACGATGCAGCGTCAGCGACATCTGACGGTAGGCCACAGCCTGCTTGGACAGGTCGTCGTAGATGACGAGCACGTGGCCGCCGGGGTTGGTCTCGCTGGCGGGCTTGCCGTCCTCGCCGTTGTACATGAAGAACTCGCCGATAGCGGCACCGGCCATAGGCGCGATGTACTGCATAGGGGCGGAATCGGCAGCGGTGGCCGAAACGATGATGGTGTAATCGAGCGCACCGTGCTGAACGAGGGTCTCGCGGATGTTGGCAACCGTGGAGGCCTTCTGGCCGATGGCGACATAGATGCAGACCATGCCCTTGCCGCGCTGGTTGAGGATAGCGTCGATGGCGATAGCGGTCTTACCGGTCTTACGGTCGCCGATGATGAGCTCACGCTGGCCACGGCCGATAGGCACCATGGAGTCGATGGCCAACAGGCCGGTCTGAACCGGCTCGCACACCGGGGTACGATCGATGACGCCGGGGGCCTTGAACTCGATGGGGCGACGGTGCGTGGCGACGATGTCACCCAGGCCGTCGATGGGCTGGCCGAGCGGATTGACGACGCGGCCGAGCATGGCGCGGCTCACGGGGATATCCATAATGCGGCCAGTGGTGCGGCACTCGTCGCCTTCCTTGATGGAGTCGACGGCACCAAACAGAACGGCGCCGACCTCGTCACGGTCAAGGTTCTGGGCAAGGCCGAAGACGGTCTCACCGGTATCGGAGCTCTTGAACTCCAGAAGCTCGCCTGCCATGGCGCTCTTGAGGCCGGAGACGCGCGCGATGCCGTCGCCTACCTCGTCGACCGTTGAAACCTCATGCGTATCGACCGTCGCGGAGAGGCTCGTGAGCTGCTCCTGCAGTTTCTTGGCGATATCCTGGGCATTGAGGGTTTCGGACATTAGGCTTCACCTCCGTACGAATTAGCAGAGTTTGCGAGGGTCTCCTGCGCGATGCGCAGCTGCGTCTTGACGGAGATGTCACGACGCTCGCCGCGGGCCTCGAGCACCAGGCCGCCCACGATAGACGGGTCGACCTGCTCGATAAGGAATACCTTGCGGCCGAAGTCCTGCTCGCATTTCTTAGTGATGGTTTGACGCAGCTCGTCGTCGAGCGGGATCGCCGTGGTGACGGTCACGCCCACTACATCCTCGTCTTCCTCGGCAACATACTTAAAGGCAGCTGCCACCTTGGGAAGAAGGTCGAGCTGGTCGCGCTTGGACATGGTGTCGAGCACGGCGACGATCTCAGGGCTGGCGCTAGCCAGGCGCTCGATCATCTCGAGGTCCTCGAACACATGGTTCTCGGCCTTGGCGGCTTCCAAAAGGGAGCGCGCGTAGGTCTCGAGTACCTTGTCCTGATAGCGGCTAGTCGGCATTCAGGCTACCTGCTTCCTGGATGTAGCGCTCGATGAGATTCTTCTGCTCGGACTCGTCCTCGAGTGCCTCGCCCACGATTTTGGTGGCGACGGCAACGGACAGGTCGGCGATGGAGCTCGCGGCACCGGCGTAGATGGACTTGCGCTCGTCCTCGACGGTCGTGTGGGCCTTGGCGATGATCTCCTCGGCCTCCTTGTGAGCAGCCTCGATGATACGGGCGCGCTCGGACTCGGCGTCCTTACGGGCCTCGAGAACGATGTCGGCAGCCTGACGACGGGCGTCGGTGACGATCGAGTCGGACTCAGCGCGCTTGGCGATGGCCTCCTGCTTGGTCTTCTCGGCCTCGTCGAGGCTCTCCTCGATCTTCTTGCCGCGCTCCTCTATGGTTTTCATGATGCCCGGCAGGGCGACCTTGGCCAGCACGATCCAGATAATCAGGAAGGCGATAAGCGCCGGGATGAACTCCGCCATCTTAGGGATGAGGATGTCCGCACCGGCGGCGCCGTCCTCGGCGAACGCGGAAACCGGCATGAGCAGCGCGGCCGCGGACGCGGAGAGTGCGATCGCGCTCTTCTGGGATGAAAGATTCATACTTGACGCTCCGTGCTATTTAACGATCAGCGCGACAACGAAGCCGATCAGAGCCAGAGCCTCGCCGAAAGCGGAGCCCATGATGAAGACGGTGAACACGCGGCCCTGGACCTCAGGCTGACGGGCCATAGCACCCGTAGCACCCAGAGCAGACAGGCCGATAGCAAGACCAGCGCCGATAACACCGAGACCGTAACCGATAACTCCCACGATTCCTCCTTTGTCGTGCGTGTCTTATTTCACGCAGGATAACCTTTTTATAACTGCCGGGCTCCATGGGTACGGGCACCGGCGGTTTAACGAATTGCCTTACCTTTAAGGCACGAACGGAAGATTACTCCTCCTCCGCGACCTCCTCTGCCTCGGAGACATACACGGCGGTAAGGACCGTGAAGACGTAAGCCTGGATGGCGCCGACCACAAGCTCGATCGCATAAATCAGGATGAGGATGGCAAGCCAGGCCAGCGAAGGCAGGGCGCCGACGGCGTGGGCCGCGGAAACCTGCTGAAGCAGCGGCTGCATGAACATGCTCGCCATGATGGCGAACGAGCCCATGACCACGTGTCCTGCGAACATGTTGCAGAACAGACGGACGGCGAGCGTGATGAGGCGCAGGAAGGTCGAGAAAAGCTCGACGACCCACACGAGCACGTTCATCGGGAAGCTCACGCCCTGCGGGGCGAGGCTCTTGATGTAGCCGATCACGCCGTGAGCCTTGCATCCGTAGTAGATGAAGTACACGAAGGCGAAAATGGCGAGTGCGGCGGTGGAGCCGATTGCGCCGGTGCCGGGCTTCATTCCCGGGATCAGGCCGATCATGTTATTGATCAGGATGAACAGGAAAAGCGAGCACAGGAACGGGAAGTGCTTCTTCCAGTTCTCACCCACGACACCCTTGCCGATATCGTTCTCGACGTACTCGATGATGTACTCGAAACCGTTGACGAAGAAGCCCTTGGGAACCAGGGTCTGCTTCTTCTTGAACACGGCCAGGACGATCAGGAGCACGATCGTGGAGACGATCAGCCAAAACGAGTACTGCGTGATGCCGCAGCTCAGATCGCCCACGACAGGGGTGGAGCTGAACTCGCTGACCAGATGATTAATCTCATCAGGCAGCTTTTCAAAAATTTCCACGACTTACCTTTCGACCTCATGAGGATCTCGTAGCGCCTTGGCGACGCGAACCGCGCAGGCGGCCATAAAGGCCACGAAGCCGATCGCCTCGCCCAGGAGGAACATGCGAAATGCCTCTCCGAACAACACAAACACAACCAAGGTAAAGACAAGCAACGCGATTGCCGAGACCGCGAGACTCACCATACCCTTGAGCATGTCCGCATTCTGCTTATCGTCAAGAACCGGCTTGAGCGTAAAGACAAAGGGAAGGAAGGCAATCGCGCCCGCGATGGCACCTGCAACGATAGCGAGCAGATCGGCTATCTGAAACACTGGCGTCCTCACTTTCCTTTTTTATCGCCTCACAGGACAGTTCCCGCCAAACATTGGTGACTATTGTACGAGCCAATCGCTAAAGTACAACCGAAAAAGCATCGGTTAATACGCACCTGTTCGTTTTCTTAAGACCTTCTTTATGCCGCAGGTACGGTAATACGTTTTTCTCGAACCCCTCTGGGCTAAACGTCCGTTAACAGGAGTGCGCGTGGACGTCTTTTACTCGCCCGCGCGCACCATTTCTTCGTATTTGTGACCGTAGCCGACAAGGCCCGACAACTACAGCGTGCCGTAGATACGGTCGCCGGCATCGCCTAGGCCGGGAACGATGTAGGCGGCCTCGTTGAGGTGGTCGTCGATGGCGCAGGTATAGATATGCACATCGGGATCTTTCTCGGTCAGCGACTTGAGGCCCTCGGGGGCCGCGACGATGCACAGCATGCGGATGTCCTTGACACCGCGCTCGCGCAGATAGCTGATAGCCATCTCGGCAGAACCGCCCGTGGCGAGCATGGGATCGACGACCAGGCAGATACGCTGGTCGATATCCTTGGGCATCTTGCAGTAATACTCATGCGGCTCGTGGGTGACCTCGTCGCGCTCCATGCCAATGTGGCCCACGCGGGCAGAGGGCACCAGGTCGAGGATGCCATCGACCATTCCAAGGCCCGCGCGCAAAATGGGGACGATGGCGAGCTTCTTGCCGGCAAGCTGCTTAAACGTGGCAGTGGTGATGGGAGTCTCGACTTCGACATCCTCCATGGGCAGGTCGCGCATGGCCTCGTAGCCGTCAAAAAGCGCGAGCTCGCGTACGAGTTGGCGGAACTGGTTGGTGCCGGTCGACTTATCGCGCAGGATCGACAACTTGTGCTGGACGAGCGGATGGTCGACAAGCGTCACGCGGAACGCATCGTAGGTAACGGTCATGGGTTGATGCCCCTTTCGTTGCGGCCGCAAAACGACCTTGCTGACATGACGCACAGCGATGTTGCCGCCGCCCGCCATGCATAAGTTTAGCGGTTTGTTGTATCGAACGCTCCGTCACAACCCTACTGAGTGGTGCTGAGCGAACGCCTGACCGCATCGTGCCAACCGTCCAGGTTGTGCTCGCGACGCTCAACGGACATATGGGGGTGGAACGTCTTAACGATCTGGGCGTTTTGCTCCAGCTCCTCCAGATCCTCCCAATACCCAACCGCAAGACCCGCCAAGTACGCGGCACCGATTGCCGTGGTCTCCACCGACTCACATTGCAGCACGGGGATATCCAGCAAGTCTGCCTGGAACTGCATGATGAACTCGTTGCGCGAGGCGCCGCCATCGACGGACAGGCGCTCGATCGAAAGACCCACGTCCTGCTCCATGGCACGCAGCACGTCATAGCTCTGATAGGCCATGGACTCGCAAGCGGCACGCACGATGGTCGCGCGACTCGAGGCGCCGGTCAGACCGCATACGATGCCGCGGGCGTGCGCGTCCCACCAAGGTGCACCCAAGCCCGCAAAAGCGGGGACAAAGTAGCATCCCTCGTTGTCGCTGATCGAGGAGGCGAGCCGTGCCGATTCGGATACGTTGGAGATAACGCCCATGTTGTCGCGCAGCCAGTTCATCGTTGAGCCGGCGGCAAAAATAGAACCCTCGAGCGCATAGCTGACCTTGCCGTCCGCAGCGATACCGATGGTGGAGACCAGGCCATTCTTGGATTCGACGATCTCGTCGCCGGTATTCATGAGCATAAAGCAGCCCGTGCCATAGGTGTTTTTGGTCTGGCCGGGATGGAAGCAGCAGTGACCGAACAGCGACGCCTGCTGGTCGCCCGCCACGCCCATGATGGGCGGCATGTTGGTCATGATGTCGCTCGCGACGTGACCGTAGTCACCGGAGCTCCAACGGACCTCGGGCATCATGGCACGCGGGATGTCGAAGAGAGCCAGCAGGTCATCGTCCCAGTCCAACGTATGAATATTGAAGAGCGCTGTGCGGCTGGCATTGGTGTAGTCGGTGGCAAAGGTTTGACCGCCGGTGAGGTTGTAGATGAGCCAGGTGTCGATGGTGCCAAACATAAGGTCGCCCGCCGCCGCGCTCTCGCGCGCGCCGTCGACGTTGTCGAGAATCCATTGCACCTTGGAGGCCGAGAAATACGGGTCGAGCGTAAGGCCGGTGCGGGAACGCACCAGCTCCTCGCAGCCCTGCTCGGCCAGTTTATCGATTGTCGAGGCGGTGCGGCGACACTGCCACACGATGGCGTTGTAGATAGGCTGGCCACTCACGCGGTCCCATACCACCGTGGTCTCGCGCTGGTTGGAGATACCGATGGCGGCGATGCGATCGGAATGGATGCCGCTCTTAAACTGGACCTCCATCATCACGCCGATCTGGCTGGCAAGCACCTCCGTGGGATCCTGCTCCACCCAGCCGGGGCGCGGGAAGCTGGTTTTGACGCTACGACGCGCCTGGGCGACGATGCAGCCGTACTCGTCGACGATGGTCGTGAGCACCGAGGTGGTGCCGCAGTCGAGCGCCATGATGTAGGAACCGCCAAAGTTAAACGAGGCATCTTCCATGCCCAGGCTGCCCAGATTCAACGACATCGCTTACACCTTTCTATTGCATCGGGTCGGACAGGACCCGTTCGATCTCTGATGCGGGAAGCGCGCCTTGGCGCAGGATCTGGAGCCCGCCGTGCTGGAACGACACGATGGTCGAGGCGTCGCGACACGGGGTCTCGCCGGCGTCGACGGCAACATCGACCCCCTCCAGGATGCGACCTTCGACGGCGGCAAAGCTTGCCGGCGAGGGCGCGCCGTGTGTGTTGGCGCTCGTGCAGGCAAGGGGACTGCCGCAGGCGCGGATGAGCGCCTGCACCACAGGAGAGGCCGAAGCGCGCAGGGCCACGGTGTCGTCGGCAGCGCGCATAAAGGTCGGCACGCAGGGGGCTGCCTTGACCACGATAGTCAGGGCGCCCGGCCAGCATCGTTGGGCAAGCGCGCGGGCCTCATGAGGGATATCCACGCCATAGCGATCGAGTGCCTCGGCATCATCAACCAGCCAGGCAACCGTTTGCGTGAGCTCGCGCTGCTTGAGGGCAAAGATACGACGATAGCCGGTACCGAGTGCGGGGACCGCGGCGCCGTTGACGGTGGCCTGCGGATCGCGCGGCCACGGCAGAGGTTCACTTGTATCTTGTGGAACGGCATCCGAGAAGGCGTTGACTGCCACGGCGACACCGTAGACCGTCTCGGTTGGAATAAGCGCCAGGCCACCGCGACCGAGTAGCTCGGCCGTACGCTCGACGGCGAGCCGATGCGGCTCACGCGTTCCCTCGAATACCCGATAGACCGTCTGCATGTGTATGCCAGCCCCTTACGCTCTGGTGCAAGTTTATTTACTGTGGGGCATTCTCGCACGAAACGTTCAACCTATTTGCCCAGAGCGCATGTTGGTTTGGTGAGCGGCTCTAGTAGTCGGTGAAAGTGAGGGGGTTATTGGACTGCGACGAACTTCTTTGGCCTGCCGGCGTGGCGTTCTTGGGCGGCGTAGCGCTCGATGCTGTCTATCGTTATCATCCGACGGCCGTCGACGAGTTCAACATCGAGCTTTCCTGCTTTGACCAGCGCGGTAATCCGCGAAGCGGAGACTTTGAGGTCCAGCGCTGCGTCTTTAAATGTTCGGCACGCCGCTTCCCGAGCGTCATCGTGGTCGATTTCGACTGAAAGGGCCACGACCTCGGCCGAGCGTTCGTACCCTGCCGGAGTCAAACCGTTGTTGAGGTCGTCGGCCAAAAACGCCATCAGTGCCTCGGTGGCATGGGCAATCGCTTCTTCGCGCGTGTCGCCATCGGCAAAGGTGCCAGGAATCTGCGGGAAGCTAGCGCAGTAACCGTCGTCTTCTTTTATGAGAACGCAGTCATAGGTAAATCGCTGCCTCATTTTGCCTCCAGCTACCATCCAGCTTGGCGACGAATACTTGCCCACGTGCCCTTCTTTGGTCGATCACCACCAGAGCCGTTCGCGGTGACAACACGGTCACCAGAAACATGCTTAGCATGACTACCGACTTGCGCGACCTCCACGAATCCATCGTGCTTGAGTAGGGCAATGATTTCCCGAAAGGTAGGAGGTTGCATGGGCCGACCTCTTTCAGCCGTCCTAATTATAAACTAATTTATAATTTTTGCTAACCAGTTAATAAATATTACTGGCGCTGTTTGGGCTCGGTGACGATGGCTCGGACGATGCGGGGACGATCGGTGAGGTCGCGGACGATGCGCACGTCCGAGAGACCCGCCTGGCGACAGAGCTCGGCCGCGGCATCGAGGGCGCCCTCGTAGAGCTCGCAGGCAAACAGGCCGCCGGCGCGCAGCATATAGGGCGCCGCATTGAGCAGGCGGCGGAAGATATCGAGGCCGTCGGCGCCGCCCTCGAGCGCTAAATCGGGCTCGAAGTCCTTGACCTCGTGCGGCAGCGAGCGCATGACGTCAGTCGGAATGTAAGGCGGGTTGGAGACGAGCACGTCGAAGGTGCCCCATTCCTCGCGGGGGATAGAGCTCACCAGGTTTGTGAGGCTGAAGGCGACCTCATCGGACGTAAGCCCGAGCGCGTCGCGGTTTTTGGTGGCCAGGTCAATGGCACGCGGTTCGATATCGGTAGCGGTGCAGGTGACATGGCCGCGGCGCTCCCAGGCAAGGGAAAGCGAGATGCAGCCCGTGCCGCAGCCGACCTCGAGAACGCGGGCGATACGGGGCTCGACCGGAGCGGGCGCGGCGGCATCCTCCGTCAGAGACGCCTCGTGGTCGGCGCCTTCGATGGCGATGCCGTATTCGTCGAGCTCGGGCTCGGCGGCTTCCGCGGCTTCGGCTTCTGCTATCTGCGTGGCGGCTTCCTCGGCCTCGCGGTCGGCCAGTTCCTCGGCATAGGCACGGCTGCCCAGTACGTCGCCACCCAGCGCAGCCTCATCGGCAGCCGTGAGGTTAGCGGCACGGCGCTCGGCCGTCGCTCGCTCGTCGGCCAATGCGGCTTCGACTTTGCGCGCTTGCTCGACCTCGTCGTTCCAGGGCAGCTCAACGCGCTGACGGGCGGCAGCCTCGGGGCTCAGCACCTCGGCATCCAGATAATTGAGGACTTCCTCGACGAGCATCTCGGTCTCGGGACGCGGAATGAGTACGCCGGGGGCGCACGCGACGTCGATCATGCGGAACTGCGTGCTGCCGGTGATGTACTGCAGCGGCTCGCCCTTGGCGCGGCGGACGACCGCCGCGTGCATGGTCTCGAGCTGCGCCGCATCGAGCGTCTCGTCCATACGCATATATAAGTCAATGCGCGCCAGACCCGTGGCAGCGCAGAGCAGCCACTCGGCAGAAAGTCGGGGGTGTTCCTCGCCGCGCTCGGCCAGGTACTCCTTGGTCCACTCGAGACAACGCTTGATGGTCCAGATCTCGTTTGCCATGGGGTCCTCCCCTCTTAAGCGCCGGGCGGCGCGCGAATGTCGGAGCAGATTGTACGCGAGGCCAGCGCTTGGCAAGAGACGATTGAAGGCGATTATCGAGAATCAGCCCAGAATTTTGCACCGGGCTCGCTCAAAGTGTTCATTCGCCGACGTCTAGATTTGCATTCGTCAAGCTTTTGGCAAGGTTGCCCCAAAACTAACCAATATCTAACCAAACGCTTGCCACATCACTTGACGCGCAACGCGTCAAAAATCACCCCGCGACTTCTTGGACGATTTTTCAAGCAATATTTTCAATTGCAGATGCATACCGTTAATTGCTTTCAGCAGGTAGACAGCTTGAAGTCTATCAAAGACGATTGAATAACATCTCAAAGCAATAAGCCCAACCT
>URWZ01000019.1 GCA_900551625.1 uncultured Collinsella sp. | reverse complement strand
CGCCGACGCGGGCGATGCCGAGGAACGCCGCCGTGCGCGTCGCAATGGCGCTGCCGACCGACAGCTCATCTCGGTCACCGATGACAGCAAGGGTGCTGGCAAGCACGCTAAGAAATAGTAAAAAGAGGTAACTATGGCAGAAAATAAAGACGAACAGCTCACCGACGAGGAGCTGGCACAGCTTCAGCTGGCAGAGGAGAACGAGAACGCCGTCGACCGCCTGGTTCAGGAGCTCGGCTGCCCCACGCGCCGCATCCGCCAGTTTGCCGCCCGCGTGCTGCATCTGCTTGCCGAGCGCGATCCCCAGCGCGTCGTGCCCTGCGTGCCCGCGCTGATCGAGGCGCTCGACCGCCCCGAGGCGCAGACCCGCTGGGAGGCCCTCGATGCCCTGACGGCGCTTGCCACCACCTGCCCCGAGCAGCTGGGCGATGCCTTTGAGGGCGCCGAGACCGCGCTGTTCGACGAGATTTCCTCCACGCTGCGCTATGCCGCCTTCCGCCTGCTGTGCGTGTGGGGCGCCACGAGCGTCGAGCGTTCGCGCGAGGCTTGGCCCATCCTGGACGAGGCCATTCAGTGCTACCACGGCGACCTCGAGTATCGCGACATGCTCGGTTGCCTGTACGAGTTTGGCCAGGGCGAGATCGACGCCGAGGTCGCCGAGAAGCTCGCGTTGCGCCTTAAGTTCGATGCCGAGAACGGCAAGGGCAGCTATCTCAAGGCCCGTTCGAGCGAGATTTGCGAAATGCTTGTTAAACGTTTTGGCCTGGATCTCTCCAAAAAGAAGAAGCGTGCTAGCGTTAAAAAATCTGACGACGCCGAAGACGAGGAGTAACAGATTATGGCGCACGATGTAGTCCTGATTCCCGGTGACGGTATCGGTCCCGAGATTACGCAGGCCATGCGCCGCGTGGTCGAGGCCACCGGTGTCCAGATCAACTGGAACGTCCAGGAGGCCGGCGCCGGCGTCATGGACGAGTTTGGCACGCCGCTGCCCCAGCACGTGCTCGATGCGGTCGCCGAGACCAAGGTTGCCATCAAGGGCCCCATCACCACACCGGTCGGCACGGGCTTCCGCAGCGTCAACGTGGCCCTGCGCAAGCATTTCGACCTGTACGCCTGCGTGCGCCCTTGCCTGTCGCAGCCGGGCGACGGCTCGCGTTTCCGCGACGTCGACCTGGTTATCGTGCGCGAGAACACCGAGGACCTCTACGCCGGCATCGAGTTCGATGAGGGCGCTGTCGAGGTTGAGGAGCTCTCGCAGCTCGTCGAGCGCTCGGGTCAGAAGACCTTCGCCGCCGATTCCGCCATCTCGATCAAGCCCATCTCCATCGCCAAGAGCCGCCGCATTGTGGAGTACGCCTTTGAGTACGCCCGCCGTTGCGGCCGCAAAAAGGTGACGGCCGTACACAAGGCAAACATCATGAAAGCGACTGACGGCCTGTTCCTGCGCGTTGCGCGCGAGGTGGCCGCCAACTATCCCGAAATCGAGTTCAACGACAAGATCGTCGACGCCACCTGCATGGGCCTGGTCCAGAACCCCAACGACTTCGATGTCCTGGTGCTGCCCAACCTGTACGGCGACATCGTGAGCGACCTGTGCGCCGGCCTGGTAGGCGGCTTAGGCATGGCCCCCGGCTCCAACATCGGTGCTGACTGCGCCATCTTTGAGGCAACGCACGGCTCCGCGCCCGATATCGCTGGCCAGGATATCGCCAACCCCACGGCCGAGATCCTCTCTGCTGCGATGATGCTCGATCACCTGGGCGAGAACGACGCTGCCAATCGCATTCGCGCCGCCGTCTCTGCCACGCTCGACGAGGGCGAGCAGGTTACCGGTGACGTGCGTCGTGCCCAGACCGGCTCCGTCGAGGGCGCCGTGGGCACGCAGGCCTTTGCCGATGCCGTTATCGCGCACCTGGCCTAAGGTATGCACGCTGCAAACGCCTAAATAGTACTTAAGTGTTTGCGTATAACCTAAGAATCAATACGCCCGGCACTCTGTCGGGCGTATTCTATTGAGGACTATGTTTCCTAACAAGGAGTAACCGATATGGGTCTGATTCAAAAGAAGGACGAGAAGGACGAGATCGACGGCATCCAGATCATCGAGCGCGGCGAAGGCCCCGACGGTGATGAGGACGAGAAGATCGACCTGGTCGCCGGCACGTCTGCCGAGCATATTGCCGCCGGCACGACCGCCGAGGAGGAGGACGCTCGCCTGGAGGCAAAGATCGCCGCGGACGCTGCTGACGAGAATCTGATGCCCGAGGAGCAGGATGAGGACAACGACTCCGACTTGGACGACCACGCTTGCAAGCACAAGAAGACGATGATTGCCGCCTTTGTGGTCGCCGTCGTGATCGCTGCCGTGGTCGGCTTCTTTATCGGCAATGGCGGTTTTGGCGGCAAGGGCGTCGGCTCGGCGACCCTGACCGAGGACCAGCTCGATTCGACCGTGGCAAGCTATAGCTACAACGGCAAGAAGAGCGACATCACCGCGCGTGAGGCCATCGAGAGCCAGTATAGCCTCGACACCGTCAAGAACGACGACGGCAACTACACCGCTCCGTCTGCCGACGTTATCCTGTCCTACGTGCGCAACCAGATTCTGCTGGACGCTGCCGAGGACGAGGGCATTACCGTCTCTTCCAAGGAAATGAAGCAGTACGCCGAGGATTCCATCGGTACCTCCGACTACAAGACCATGGCCACGCAGTACGGCGTGTCCAAGGATCAGGCCAAGCAGATCGTTCGCCAGTCTGCGACGCTGCAGAAGCTCTACAAGAAGAAGGTGGGCGATAGCTCCGCAAGCATGCCGACCGCTCCGACCGAGCCTGCTGACGGCAACGAGGAGACCGCGAGCAAGGACTACGCCGACTACATCATCAACCTTGCCGGTGACGAGTGGGATAGCGAGAAGGGCACTTGGAAGGACGCCGACAGCACCTATGCCAAGGCCTTTGCCGACGATGCCTTTACGGCCGATAGTGCGACCTATAAGCAGGCCATGACCGCCTATTACACCGCCTACCAGCAGTATTCCTCGCAGGCTTCGAGCGCCAGCTCCAAGTGGACCGAGTATGCTAACGGCCTCTACGCCAAGGCCAACATCAGCATCTACGGCCTGTTTGCGTAAAGAGTCGCACGGCTCATCGAGCATCTAGCCGATAGACAGCAGAAAGTCCGCCAGTACGGAAGTCGTTCTGGCGGACTTTTTGCGTTGAGGGCGTGATTGGCGGCTTAATTATGGCTATTCATCTTTAAGTCCAAAAAGATTATCGGCTTCATCGTCAGGCATATATTCCAGCACATCGCCCGGTTGGCAGTCGAGTGCCCGACATATCGCGTCAAGAGTTGAAAAACGTATGGCAGAAACCTTGCCCGTCTTAATGCGTGACATATTGACCTGGGAGATGCCCACGCGTTCCGCAAGCTCTTTGGATGAGATCTTGCGTTCGGCGAGCATGCGGTCAAGCCGCAGAATAATCATGGATTCCCCCTAGAGCAACTCGTCATCTTGTTTTTGCAGGATATACCCGTAGCGGAAGATACTGGCAATCAGGCAAATAATCAGGCCTGCAAAGAGCATGGAGGGCTCGAATAACTGGCCGGCGAACGCATCCGTAAAGCTGCCGCCAAATCCTGAGAGTATCATTCCCGTGATTACGGCACCAAGAAGCCTCACGGCAACGCCGCCGATAAGGAATAAATGTCCTACTCGACGAAGTGTCTGGTTACATTCAAGGTCAAAGGGCCTGCCTTCCTTTTCAATGTTGAAGAAAAGCCTGCGCACGCTTATCGCGATGGTAAGCGCGAGGCATGTCATCAAGAGGCTCCCTATGGCAGTGTGGCCATCGTGTGCGACGAGCATAAGTGGGGCCTGCGCATCGGTACCGACAATAGCCAGGCACGGCCCTTCGCCGGCTTGAAGTTCTACGGATTGGAGGCACGACCCTTGGGAGAGGCCGGGCAATATAAGTAGAAGGTCAATCGCAATGACTGCGAGGAGTCCCAGAGCGAGCGCTGTGGTAATGCAGATCGTGGCCCATTTGCAGATGCGAGCGAGCTTCCTCAGTTTGGCTATCGTCTGTTCGCGGCTGATGGTTTCATTCGATATAGATGCGTTTCGGTGGACCATAACCCCTCCAATCGACGTTTTGGATGATACTTGTATCATATCAAAATTAACGATAAACGATAAATAATTACGTATACTGAGTAAGTAATGATTGAAAACGATTAGCGTGAGCTATTAGCTCATTTTGGATGCCGGAGTTTGGCGTTCGGGGGATGAGGACAAATGCCTAAAACTTCCCGTGATCGCGCAAGCGCTCCATCGCGCTTCCCTAATTCATCTGGGAAAACAACTGCAAACGATTGCAAGTAACCGGTGAACGGTCGAAAACTACCGTTCACCGATAATCTCAAAACTGGTTCTAACTGGTATTAAGTCAAAAAGACCAATTCACATATCTTCACAATGACCTGCAATTTTTCTTCACGCTATTTTTAGCCGCCCTGCGTTGTTTAGACACAGGAAAAGATCCGATCTTTTGCCAAAACATTTCGAAACGGTTTCAAAACCGCAGGTAGAAGTGTTAACGACCGGTAAACGGTCGATTTATCACCGTGAGCGGTGCAAAAACGTTTTACCGTATGAATCAAGGAAAGCGACCTCTTCTGGGGTGATATAGTGACAACAACACGTCACGTGGTTACTACCAGTTTAGAAACCACTGGTCTTCAAAGAACGCTTTCCAAGAAGCTTTAAGGGCGAGCGCCCGCTGGCTTCCGAAAATCATCGGACTCAGATTGTACACACCTTCGGAAGGGAAATTTGAATGGTTGGCTTTATTCTTACCGGTCATGGACAGTTCGCACCCGGCCTTGCAAGCGCTATCGCGATGGTTGCTGGCGACCAGCCTGCTTTTACCGTCGTTCCTTTTGAGGGCGACCAGGCCGCATCCTACGGTGAGGATCTCCGCGCCGCTATTACCGCCATGCGCGAGGAGTGCGATGGCGTGCTCGTCTTTACCGACCTGCTTGGCGGCACCCCGTTCAACCAGTCGATGATGATTGCCCAGGATGTCGACAACGTCGAGGTTCTGACTGGCACCAACCTTCCCATGGTTATTGAGCTTCTGTTCCTCCGCGGCAATGCCACGCTCGCCGAGCTTGGCGAGCAGGCCGTGACCGTTGGCCAGACGGGCGTCACCGCCCAGACGGTCGCATCCGTTGCCAGCTCCGAGGAAGAGGATATCTTCGGCGACGAGGACGGCATCTAATGGCCGATTTCGGAGCCAACGTCCTGAGCTCCTCGGTCGCCCTTTTAGGCCTGCTTGTCATCATGGGCTTGATTTACACCATCTGGTCGCAAATCAACATGAAGAAGAAGCAGAAGTACTTCAAGGAGCTGCACACCGAGCTCAAGCCGGGTCAAGAGGTTCTTTTCGCCGGCGGTATCTACGGAACCGTCAAAGGCATCGAAGGCGAGAAGGTCCAGATCAAAGTCCGATCCGGAGCCGTCGTAGATGTTTCGCGTTACGCGATTCAGGAGATTAAGTAACTGTCGTCAGCAAATATCGAAAGGAAGCTGATCAACATGGCAGAACCCAACATTCTTCTTACCCGCATCGATAACCGACTGGTTCATGGTCAGGTTGCCACCCAGTGGAACTCCACCCTGGGCTCCAACCTCATCCTCGTCGCCAACGACGACGTGGCGTCCAACACCATGCGCCAGAACCTCATGAAGATGGCCGCTCCCGCCGGCGTCGCTACGCGTTTCTTCTCTCTGCAGAAGACCATCGACGTCATTGGCAAGGCGAGCCCGCGCCAGAAGATCTTCATCGTGGCCGAAACACCGGAAGACGTGCTTACGCTCGTCAAGGGCGGTGTGCCTATAAAGAAGGTAAACATCGGCAACATGCACATGTCGGAAGGAAAGCGCCAAGTCGCCACCTCCGTCGCAGTTAACGACGAGGATGTCGCTGCGTTTAAAGAGCTGCAGGAATTGGGGGTGGAGTTGGAGATCAGGCGCGTTCCGAGCACGCCTGTTGAGGACACGAGCAAGCTCTTCTCGTAATCCTCGTGATCCACGTTGTCAGGAGTGAAACCCTGACGTTCTGTACGTGAAATCCAAAGTGCGTACATACATTTTGAAAGGAGGAGCAAGATGGAATACTCGATCATCCAGATCGCTCTGGTCTTCGTTGTTACGTTCATCGCGGCAATCGACCAGTTTGACTTCCTCGAGTCTCTCTATCAGCCCATCGTCACCGGCGCCGTCATCGGTCTTATCCTTGGCGACCTCAACACCGGTCTTCTCGTGGGTGGTACCTATCAGCTCATGACGATCGGCAACATGCCGATCGGAGGCGCTCAGCCGCCTAACGCCGTCATCGGCGGCATCATGGCAGCCATTCTCGCTATCGCCACGGGCCTCGAGCCCAACGCGGCAGTCGGCCTCGCCATTCCGTTCGCTCTGCTTGGCCAGCTTGGCGTTACCCTGGTCTTCACGCTTATGTCCCCGCTTATGTCCACGGCCGATAACATGGCTCACAACGCGGACACCAAGGGCATCGAGCGCCTGAACTACTTCGCCATGGCTCTGCTCGGCCTGATCTTCGCTGTCGTCGTCACCCTGTTCTTCATCGCTGGCGCTACCATCGGTCAGACCATCGCTTCTGCCATCCCGACTTGGCTGCAGACCGGTCTGTCCGCTGCAGGCGGCATGATGCGCTTCGTCGGCTTCGCCGTCCTGCTCAAGGTTATGATGAACCGCGATATGTGGGGCTTCTTCCTCATGGGCTTTGGCCTCGCGCTCATCACCGTTGCCAACGATTCGCTGGCAACCCCTGCTCTGCTCATCCTCGCTCTCATCGGCTTCGGCATCGCTTTCTGGGACTTCCAGCAGCAGACCGAGCTGAAGGGTGCAGCTGTTTCTGACGGAGGTGACTTCGAAGATGGCATCTAATGAGTATGTGATCCCGGAGCACTACGAGGATCTCACTCCTGCTCCGCAGCTCGACCAGAAGACCCTCAACAAGATGGCTTGGCGCTCCTGCTTCCTGCAGGCATCGTTCAACTACGAGCGCATGCAGGCCGCTGGCTGGCTTTACTCCATCATCCCCGGTCTGGAGAAGATCCACACCAACAAGAACGACCTCGCGGCTTCCATGAGCCACAACCTGGAGTTCTTCAACACCCACCCGTTCCTCGTCACCTTTGTTATGGGCATCGTGCTTTCGCTCGAGCAGAACAAGGTTGACATCCCCACGATCCGCGCCGTCCGCGTTGCCGCAATGGGCCCGCTCGGTGGTATCGGTGACGCCCTGTTCTGGCTGACGCTCGTGCCTATCACGGCCGGCATCACCTCCAACATGGCCATCAACGGCAACGCCGCTGCGCCGATCATCTTCCTGGTGATCTTCAACGTCGTCCAGTTCGCTCTGCGCTTCTGGCTCATGAACTGGTCCTACAAGCTTGGCACCAGCGCTATTGACGCTCTGACTGCCAACATGCAGGCCTTCACGCGTGCCGCTTCCATCATGGGCGTCTTCGTCGTCGGTTGCCTGGTCGTCACCATGGGTGGCACCCAGATCAACCTCCAGATCCCCAACGGCACCACCCGTGGCCTCTCCGCTACTACCGTGATCGTCTCCGAGAAGGAGGCCGAGAACTTCACCGGTATGGAGGGCATCGATACCGAGACCGCTGAGGCCGGTACCATCGCCATGACCGATAAGGACGGCAACGCCCTTACCGCTTCCGATGCCGACGGCAACGCTGTCGAGTGCGGCGTCACCGATCTGGGTAACGGCATGGAGTCCGTGACCTACGGCACCGTTACCGAGGATCCGGTCAACTTCTCTGTTGCCGACACCCTCAACACCATCGTCCCGAAGCTCGTCCCGCTTATGCTTACGCTGCTGCTTTACTACATGTTCGCTAAGCACAGCTGGACCCCGACCAAGGGCATTCTCCTGCTCTTCGTCCTTGGCATCCTGGGCGCTGGCCCGCTTGGTCTCTGGCCGAGCATCTGGTAAGGCTCTAGCTTGAGGGGTGTGTCCCTACGCGGCTCACACCCCGACCCCTTAAGCCATGTGTATGTTAAAAGCCGCGTGCTCGAATGAGCGCGCGGCTTTTGTTTTCTTGATGAGTCGGGTGTTGCAGACAGATAATGCTTAACACCCTAGGTAGTTAGCCGAATTCGAGCAAAAGGGAGGATAGGATGGCGATCGGAGCGCGTAAGCAACCGCTGTACGATCAGCTGGTCGATATTCTGACCGAAAAGATTGACCATGAATATCGCGCCGGTGACATGATTCCTTCCGAGCGCGAACTTTCGGAGCGCTATGGTCTCTCGCGCACTACGGTACGCCTGGCTCTGCAGGAACTGGAGCGTTTAGGACTGGTGGTTCGGCAGCACGGTCGCGGTACCTTTGTGACCGACCGTTCGGCAAAAGCAACCAATCTTATGCAGTCCTACAGCTTTACCGAGCAGATGCGCGCGATGGGTCGAGAACCCGAGACCACGATTCTCGAGTTTTGCGAGATGGAGGCCGATAAGAATCTGGCCGAGCATATGGGATTGCGTATCGGTGATCGCATTTTTAAGCTCAAGCGCCTTCGTTCTGCCGACAACATGCCCATGATGGTCGAACGCAGCTATCTACCGGTTCGTCAATTTATGTCCCTAAAGCGACCGCTGCTGGAGCGTAAGCCGCTTTACGATGTGATTGAGCAAGACTTTCAGCAAAAGATTCGCGTGGCCGAAGAGGAGTTCTATGCAAGCATAGCCCGTCCTACCGATGCCCACCTTTTGGGAATTGTCGAGGGCTCGCCTGTGCTCGATTTGGTCAGGACTACGTATAACGAGTCAAACGAGGTAGTGGAGTACACACTCTCGGTTGCTCGTGCCGATCAGTTTAAATACAAGGTTTACCACCAGCGTAGGAACTAGTGTTCGCATCGTTTCCATATGGTGATTCTTTGCATTTAACTGGTTACTACCAGATAACCAACCGAAGTGTATAATTGCACGTCAGAGGATTACTTCTAGAGAGAGGTATTAGAAATGTTCGAGAAGAGTGTCGAGGAGCTCACCGAGCTCGGCGCCCAGATCACCACGGCCGAGATTGCTCAGCAGCCCGAGCTTTGGCGTGATACGCTCAACATCTATCGCGAGAACAAGGAGGCCATCGAGGCCTTCCTGGCCGAGGCTCGCGCTATGGGTGAGGGTCGTCTGTCCGTTGTCTTCACCGGTGCCGGTACGTCCGACTACGTTGGCGATACCTGCGCCCCGTACCTGCGTCACGCTGGCAACACTGATCTCTACGACTTTAAGCCCATCGCCACGACCGACATCGTGAGCGCCCCGCGCGACTTCCTGCGCGCCGAGGATCCCACGCTCGTGGTTTCCTTTGCCCGCTCTGGCAACAGCCCCGAGAGCCTTGCCGCCGTTGCCGTTGCCAAGGAGCTCGTCCACAACGTCAAGTTCCTCAACATCACCTGCGCTCCCGAGGGCAAGCTCGCCGTCGAGTCTGCCGATGATCCCAACGCGCTGACGGTGCTTATTCCGCGCGCCAACGACAAGGGCTTCGCCATGACCGGTTCTTATTCCTGCATGACCCTGCTCTCCACCCTTATTTTCGACACTGCCTCTGACGAGCAGAAGGCCGAGTGGGTCGAGACCATCGCCAAGATGGGCGAGGAGGTTATCGCTCGCGAGTCCGAGGTCGCCGATTACCTGGCTGGCGACTTCAACCGCGTGACCTACCTGGGTTCTGGCTCCTTTGGTGGCCTTGCCCAGGAGAGCCAGCTCAAGATCCTCGAGCTCGCTCACGGTCTGGTCGCTACTTCCTACGACACCTCTATGGGCTATCGTCACGGACCCAAGTCCTTCGTCGACGATAAGACGCTCGTCTTCGTGTTCGTCAATAACGACGCCTATACCCGTCAGTACGATATCGACATCCTCAACGAGATCGGCGGCGACGAGATCGCTCAGCACACCGTCGCCGTTCAGCAGGAAGGTGCTACCGTCTATGAGGGTGAGTCCTTCACCTTTAAGGGCTACGAAGCGCTTCCCGAGGGCTACCTCGCTCTGCCGTTCGTGATGTTTGCCCAGGCCATCAGCCTGCTCAACTCCGTGCGCGTGGGCAACACGCCCGATACGCCGAGCCCCACCGGCACGGTCAACCGCGTGGTTAAGGGCGTGACGATTCACCCCTTCACCGCTTAATCGCGTCCCCCTGTAAGGGCGCCCGTCCGCTCATAACGGCGGGCGGGCGCTTTTTGTTTTTACATGGACCGGGTATAAGCATTACCACAGTCAACTGCTTTAGAAGCAAGGAGTGCATATGAGCACGTACGCAATTAAGGCTGACAAGTTCTTCTTGCCGGCAGGCCCGCAACTGGGCGGCTATCTTATGGTCGAGGATGGCGTTTTTGGCGCCTGGCAGGCCGACGAGCCCTCTTGCGAGATCAAGGACTACACGGGATCGTGGATCGCACCGGGTATGGTCGATACTCACATCCATGGCTTCTACAACCACTCGACTACCGATAACGATCCCGAGGGCATCGATATCAGCTCGACCGAGCTCGCCCGTCGCGGTACCACCAGCTGGCTGCCCACGACGTTCACCGATGGCGTCGAGCAGATCAAGGACGCCTGCGCCGCCATCGCTCAGGCGGACGAGGGTCGCGGCCCCGACTTCTGCGGTGCTCGCATTCAGGGCATCTACCTGGAGGGCCCCTTCTTTACCATGAAGCACGTGGGCGCGCAGAACCCCGCTTATCTTATCGATCCTTCCGAGGAGGTTTTCGATCAGTGGCAGGAGGCTGCGGGTGGTCGCATCGTCAAGAGCGCCATGGCGGCCGAGCGCGACGGTGCCGCTGCTTATGCGGCTGCTCTGAATGCCAAGGGTGTGGTGACCAGCATCGGTCACTCCGACGCCACCTACGATGAGTGCATCGCCGCCATCAACGCCGGTGCCAGCTGCTTTACGCATACCTATAACGGCCAGCGCGGGCTGCATCACCGTGAGCCCGGTGTCGTGGGTGCCGCCATGTCCACGCCCGAGACCTATGCCGAGATCATCTGTGACGGCAAGCACGTGAACCCTGCCGCCATCAAGGCGCTGCTGCAGGCAAAGGGCTGGCAGCACACGGTGCTCATCACCGACTGCCTTGGCTGCGGCGGCATGCCCGAGGGCAGCTACACCAGCGGCGGCATGGACGTCATCATGAAGGACAACCTGTGCTGGCTCGCCGACGGCAAGAGCATTGCCGGCTCGGTGCTCACGCTTGCCCAGGGCGTCAAGAACATCGTCGACTGGGGCATCGCCAGCGCCGATATCGCCATCCGCATGGCAACCGAGGTGCCGGCTCGCTCTGCACACATCGAGGATAAGTGCGGCAGCATCATGCCGGGTCGCGACGCCGACTTTGTCGTGTTCGACCATGAGCTCACCCTCGTCGAGACGTATGTTGGCGGCCAGAGCGTCGGCAACGCCTTTACCGAGTAACGATAGAAAAAGACGGCGGGCCCGAATCTGCTCGGACCCGCCGTATGGGTTAAACGCTCAAAAGCACCTTTACAGTTACAGCTTGTTAGCGATCTTCTTTGCCGTGCGCTTGACGCCGGCCACAAGACCTCCCGCAGGATGCTCCTTTTCGTATGCTAGACGCTTCTCGCGCTTGGCGTACTCTTCGACGATGATATCGCCATACTCGTCTTCGATCTTGTCGAAGAAGTCGACGGCGCCCTTAATTTCCTCAGCGGTCGGGTGTCCCTTTTGGACACCGCCGGTGAGTTTGAACGGCCCCCACGTATCAAAGCCGGGGCAGCCGTAGACACCCATAAAGATGGCCTGCCTCATGCGGCAGATGCCATCGATATCCTTGCCGTACCACTTGTTTTTGCCACCGTAGGTCATAAGGCCAAACACCTTGTCCTGCGGCTGCAGCACGTTCGTGAGCACGCGTGCCATATCTTTGTCGATCTCGGAGTAATAGATGCCCGTGGCGACGCCGATCAGATGATATTCGTGCAGGTCGGGGTACTCGTTTTTCCCGAGTGACTTCACGTCGAGGGTATCGATTTCGGGGTGCGCCTCGACGATGGCGTCCACGAGCTTTTTCGTATTGCCGTGGTGGCGTGAGGCATAAAGGATGATGGTTCGCATAAGAAGGCCTTTCAGCTGTAATTGCATCAATGTCTGTATGGTACCCCGTTGCATGGCTGGGAAACCGGACGCATCGATGAACGTGCGGGTTTGTCCTTTGGCCAGGGCCGAGACGGGTTCTTGCGAGCAAAAAGCAGTTGTTCGAAAGGATGGACAATGGAATACGCTCTCTCCAACGATTCGATTTCTATCAAGGTCTCCACGGCCGGTGGTTCGTTTACCTCGATTGAGGCTGGAGGTCGCGAGTACTTGTGGCAGGGCGATCCCGCCGTGTGGTCCGGCCAGGCACCGATTTGCTTCCCAATTTGCGGAGGCTTGCGCGATAACAGCGCCATGACGTTTGCCGGACATCATGTGAAGCTCGCCCGCCACGGCTTTGCGCGCAAGCAAGAGTGGAAACTGTTGAGCCAAAGCGCAAACGAGCTGGCGATGTGCCTGGCATCCGAGGATAACGCTGCATTGCTGAGCGATTATCCGTATCCGTTTAAGCTTGTCGCCCGCTATACGCTCGAGGACGCCGCCGTGCGTGTCGCCTACGAGGTGACCAACGAGGGCACCGAGGACATGCCGTTCTTTATTGGCGGTCATCCCGGCTTTAGGTGCCCGCTCGATGAGGGCGAGGCCTATACGGACTACGAGTTGCGCTTTGAGAAGGACGAGGCTGCGGAGCTCTGCACCGCCGTACCCTCGACCGGATTGATTGATGTAGCTAACCGCTCCAAGAATCCCATGGTGGGAAAGACACTGCCTCTGTCGCATGAGCTCTTCGATTTTGCGGAGACCATCTTTGACGTGCTCGAGAGCCATCAGGTCACGCTTTCCAAAAAGGGCGAGGACAAGGGCGTCCGCCTGAGCTTTGAGGGCTTCCCATATCTCATTGTGTGGAGCAAGCCCGAGGGCGATTTTGTGGCGGTTGAGCCCTGGGGCGGTCTTTCGACCTGCTCCGATGAGGACGACGTGCTTGAGCATAAGCGCGGCTGCCTTGTCGCCAAGCCCAAGGAGACCGTCGTTCGCTCGTTCACAATTGAGATTCTGTAATTCCGTTTTTGTTGACTCGTATCG
>URWZ01000018.1 GCA_900551625.1 uncultured Collinsella sp. | reverse complement strand
TCCGCTCAGCAGGAAAAGGCCGCCGCAGATGGTAAGGTAGTCGCGGCACAGAAAGCGTACGACAGCGCACAAGCCGATTTGGCGGCCGCAAAGGCAGGCGCCGAGGGCCCGGAGTATGACGCCGCCCAGGCAAAGGTCGATGCTGCCCAAAGCGCACTCGACCAGGCGAAACAGCAGCAGGCGACTGCCGAAGCAGGCCTTTCTCAGGCAAATAGCGACGTTGAATCCAAGCGGGACGCCCTCACCGGCGCCGAAAGCGAGCTCGAAGCCAAGAAGCAGACAGTCGCAGCAGCCGAAAATGATGTAACGGCAGCCCAGACGAAAGCCGATGCGGCGCAATCGGAGTTGACCTCGGCAAAGCAGGCACATGCTACCGAACTGGAGAAAGCAAAGGCCGCTCAGAAACAAGTCGATCAGGCAAAAGCCGAGAAGGAGCAGGCAGACAAGGCGCTCGAAACTGCCAAGGCAAACCAGGCGGCCGCCGATCAAGCCGTTGTCGATGCACAGAAAGCATACGATACGTGCAAGGCGGCAACCGATAAGGCAACGACGGCGGAGGCGCAGAGCGTCATCGGCTTCTACCAGTTCATCGGCGCCAACGACGCTGCAAACATCATCTATAGGCAGAGCGATAAAAACCCGACGACCATTGGCGATAAAAAAGACGGCACGTCACTCGACAACGCCAAGCTATCGTTTAACAAGCTGCGCGAGATTAACGAATACCGTGCAAGCGTTGGATTGAGTGAGCTTAGGGTGACGGCCGAGCAAATGGCAATCGCTCAATCCGACTCCAATTACTCTGACAAAACGCTAGGTCACTCAGATTACGCCAATTGTGAAAATGCCGCCTGGAACTTCAGTACTAAAGAAAACATCGCGCACCAATGGGTCGATAATGAAAAGGAGATATTTGACGAGGCTGCAGCGAAAGCCGGCCTTGGCAACGTTGCCCCCAAAGATGCTTGGGATACTTTCTGGAGCCACAAAACCGAATTCGAAAAGCAAGGGGCAGACTTTGGCACCGTCGGCCATTATTTGAATATCGTACAACCTAACGCCAAAACCATGGGATACGGCATCAACTCGCGCGGAACCCTTTGGCCGTATGTGTTCGTCTTGGAGATCGACAACAATTACGGTTCGTACGAAAAAGAATACTCGATCGATGAACTCGAGAATCTCTTTGATCAGTATCAGCTGAGCCTCTCCAAAGCCAGCGATAACCTTGCCGCCGCAAAGACGAACCTTGAGCAAAAGCGCAGCACGGCGGCATCGAAAGCCGATGCCGTAAAGGCAGCTGAAACCCTCGTCGCTCAAAAGCAGGAAGGCATTGTTGCCGCGAATAGCGACCTTGCCGCCAAGAACGACAGCGTAGCAAGTGCCGCCGCCGCTGTTGCCCTAGCAAAGCAGAATCTCGCCAAGGCAAACGGAAAAGTTGCCGAAGCCGAAGACCAGGTCAAAGCCGCCCAAAGCAACGTGGCGACCGCAGAGCAGGTCGTCAACCAGAAGCGCGCCGAGCTTAAGGCATCGCAAGAGCAAGCCGCTCAGAGTCAGAAGAAGGTTGATGACGCCAAGGCAGAGACTCTCGTAAAGCAGCAGGCTCTGCAAGATGCAAAGAAGGAACTTGCCAAGTATTCAGCCGATGTTGCTGCGGCTCAGGAGAAAGCCGATGAGGCCCATCAGGCGCTTGATGAAGCCACGGCAGCCCAGACGTCTGCCCAGAGCGCTCTCGAAAAGGCGAAGCTCGACGAGGCTGCCAAAAAGCAGGCCCTCGACACCGCGAAGGACAACGCCGAGGTCAAGGCGGCGACCGCGGAGCACGCCACAAGCAATCTGGCCACGGCGGAAAACGACTTTGCTTCAAAGAAGGCCCGTGCCGACGCCCTGAGCAATGCAGCCGATAATCTTGCCACCGCCGAGGCGGCCAAGAAGGAGGCCGACGTAGCAGTTACCGAGGCCGGAGTCGCCCTTGGTGCGGCAAACGACGCCATCGCAAACGCCGAACAGGCGGTCGAGAATTCTCAGGCCGCATCGGACGCCGCTGCCGCTACTCTCGGAAAGCTCAAGTCCATCAACGTCGAAAACGGCATTGCTACTGGCTCTGACGCAAACGCGAACGATACGCTCAATGCCCTCTTTGCCAAGTGCGTCGCCGCCAAGCAGGCAGAACATAACGCAAAGGCCGCACTTGATGCCGCTCAGGCAGACCTTGATGCTGCGACGCCCGCCTACACCGAGGCTCTCAACGCCTACAACGAGGCAAAGGCAAAACGCGTTGCCGCCGAGCAGGCCCTGAAGGACGAGATCGCTCGTCAGGAGCAGGAGGCGGCGAAGGCCGAGCAGGCCAAGATCACGCAGGCCGCCGCTAAGCCGGTTGCTGGAAAGCCGTCTGCCGGCAACGCCAAGACGGCCGACAACTCGGCGCTTCCCACCACGGGCGACAATGCTGCGCTCGCCGGTGAGACGTTTGTCATCGGAGGTGTCGTGCTCGTAGCCGCCGGCGTCTTCCTGACTGACAAGAAGCGTCGTCAGGAGTAAGGATTTCGGGAGGACGGCTTCTCCTCCCTCCCACCGCTTCGCAAACCCTGCCCAACATGCGCCGGGGCGCCCATCACGCGGGCGCCCCGGCGTTTTACGTTGTATGCCCGGGGCATCTGCTCCGAGATTGTCTCGATCTGTAACAACTAAGACCCAAACATCGGTCTTACTGTTACAGATCGAGACGTTCGGGTTACCCTCGAATGGTTTGTCTTGATCTGTAACAGTTACTCGGTAAAACGGGGTCTAGTTGTTACAGATCGAGACATTAGTTTTCGGCCGATTTCTATGTCTTGATCTGTAACAGTTAGAGGTCATATTTCCCTGCTAGATGTTACAGATTGAGACATTGAGTTTCCTGCCAACTGTTTATCTTGATCCGTAACAGCTATGGTTCAAAAACCGATCCAGATGTTACAGATTGAGATGTTTGGTTGGGACGGTCCATCGGTCAACCAACTACCCTCATCTGTAGCGAGATGTCATACATTTCTCTCTGCACTGGACACCCCCAGGGGGTATGGGTGTATAGTATCGGTAGGTTAACAATTCCAACACCGAACTACAGAAAGGAGAAGCCATGGCTCAAGATAAGTTCGACGTGGGCGGCATGACGTGCGCCGCCTGCCAGGCGCATGTTGACCGCGCCGTGAGCAAGCTCGACGGCGTCCAAAGCGTCGCGGTCAATCTACTCGCCGGTTCCATGCTGGTGGACTACGACCCCGCGCAGGTCAGCCCCGATGACATCTGCACCGCCGTCGATCGCGCGGGCTATTCGGCCTCGCCCGTCAGCACGGGCACCGATGCCGCCGGCTCAAGTGGCAGCGCGCAAGCCAGGTCCGGCGCCGCCCATATGGAGTCGCCGACCAAAAAATTGGAGGCCGCCGCCTCTGCCATGCGCACCCGCCTCATCGTCTCGATCGCATTCCTCATCCCACTGTTCTACATAGGCATGGGGCACATGCTTGGTTGGCCGCTGCCTGGTGTCTTCACCGACCATACCCACAGCATGACGCTCGCCCTCACCGAGCTCGTCCTGCTCATCCCCATCGTCTATGTCAACGACGCGTACTTTATCAACGGGTTTAAATCGCTCGCGCACGGCGCGCCCACCATGGACGCCCTTATTGCCGTGGGCGCCACCGCTTCCATCGCCTGGTCGCTCTACGCCATGTTCGTCATGGCCGACCAGCTAGCCGCCGGGCAAGTGCACGAGGCCATGATGACGGGCATGGACAATCTGTATTTTGAGAGCGCGGGCACGATCCTGTCGCTCGTCACCGTGGGCAAATACCTCGAGACGCGCAGCAAGTCCAAAACCGGCGGCGCCATCGAGGCGCTGATCGACCTGGCGCCCAAGACCGCGACCGTCGTGGCAGAGGACGGCAGCGAGACCACCGTCGACGTCGACAGCATCCTTCCCGGTCAGGTCTTGCGCGTGCGCCCCGGCGAGTCCATCCCCGTCGATGGCGTGGTGCTCGAGGGCAGCTCGGCCGTGGACGAGAGCGCGCTCACCGGCGAGTCCATCCCCGTGGAAAAGACCGCCGGCGACACCGTCAACGCCGCCACGGTCAACCGCACCGGATCGTTTACCTTCCGTGCCACGCGCGTGGGTGCCGACACGTCGCTCGCCAAGATCATCCAGCTCGTCGAGGACGCCAATGCCACCAAGGCGCCCATCGCCCGCATGGCCGACAAGGTCGCCGGCGTGTTCGTGCCCGTGGTGTTTACGATCTCGGCCGTGACCTTTGTGGCGTGGATGGCGCTGACCGGCAGCGTGAACGAGGCACTCACCTCCGCCGTCGCCGTGCTGGTGATCAGCTGTCCGTGCGCGCTCGGCCTGGCCACGCCCGTCGCCATTATGGTCGGCACCGGCAAGGGCGCCGAGATGGGCATTCTGTTTAAGAGCGCCGAGGCACTGGAGAACCTGCGCAGCGTGGGCACCGTGGTGCTCGATAAGACGGGCACGGTCACCCGCGGCAAGCCTGCCGTGACCGATATCGTAGTAGCCACGCGCACTGACGGCTCGCCCGCCATGAGCGAAAAGGCGCTGCTCAAGCTGGCCGCCGCGTTGGAGCGCTCAAGCGAGCACCCGCTGGCCGAGGCGATTATGGCCGAGTGCGAGGCACGCGGAATAGTCGCGCGCATGGTCGAGGACTTTGCCGCCGTGCCCGGTCGCGGCGTTACGGCACGCGAGGGGCAAAACGCCATTGCCGCCGGCAACGTGCGCCTGATGGACGAGCTAGGCGTTACCGTGCCCGCGGGTCTTGCCGAGCAATTTGCCGCCGAAGGCAAGACGCCGCTGTTCTTTGCCAAGAACGGCGAGCTCGTCGGTACCATCGCCGTGGCTGACGAGGTCAAAGAGACGAGCGCCGAGGCCATCGCCGCGCTCCGCAAGCTCGGCGTCGACGTGCGCATGCTCACCGGCGACAACCGCGTGACGGCCGAGGCAATCGCCCGCCGCGTGGGACTGAGCAGTAAGCAGGTCATCGCCGACGTCCTCCCCGCCGACAAGGAGCGCCACGTGCGCGAGTTGCAGGATGCGGGCAGCAAGGTCGCCATGGTGGGAGACGGCATCAACGACTCCCCCGCCCTGGCGCGCGCCGACGTGGGCCTTGCTATCGGCACCGGCGCCGACATCGCCAAGGAGGGCGCCGACGTGGTACTCATGCGCAGCGACCTCATGGATGTTGCGCGAGCCATCGAGCTTTCGCGCGCCACGATTCGCAACATCAAGCAAGACCTGTTCTGGGCGCTGTTCTACAACGGCATCGGCATTCCGCTCGCCGCGGGCGTGTTCTTCCCCCTCACCGGTTGGCAACTCTCGCCGATGTTTGGCGCCGCGGCCATGAGCCTGTCGAGCGTCTGCGTCGTAAGCAATGCGCTGCGCCTAAAATCCTTTAAGCCTAAAGTGGCAAAATAGGCTCACCATTACGTCCATTTAGAACGGGTTTTCCAGGTGCCCGAGATTGACCTGAAAGAGGAGCGACGCGTACTTTGGTACGCGAGCGACGGCTTGAAGGTCAAGGTCGAGTGGCTGAGAAAGCCAACACAACAGAGAGGAATATCCATGCGTTACACAATCAAGACTTCCGGCCTTATGTGCGGCCACTGCGACGCCACCGTCGAGACGGCGCTGCTCAACGTTGCCGGCGTGACCGATGCCGACGCCGATCACGAGACCCAGACCGTCCAGGTGGAGTGCGCCGACACCGTGACCGCCGAGCAGCTCGCCGCCGCCGTCGAGGGCGCCGGCGAGAAATTCCATGCCCTGTCCGTAACCGCCGCGTAGCAGGCGCTGCCTACTCAATCCTCAGAAGTTGCGGTGAAATACGGACTGTTGGGCCGCCCTAGGCCTTTGAACAGTCCGTATTTCACCGCAACTGACGGGGGCATCCGGAAGATCGACCAGAAACGAGGACCCGCCATGATGGCAGACCACAAATCGGTGACCCGCATGCTCAAGACGGCACGCGGCCAGATCGACGGCATCTTGCGGATGGTCGATGAGGACCGCTACTGCGTCGATATTTCCACGCAGCTCATGGCAACGCAGGCGCTCATTGCGCGCATCAACGCCGACGTGCTCAAGGCGCATATCGAGGGCTGCGTGACTTCGGCAATCGAATCGGGCGACGAAGATCTCAAAGCCGCCAAGCTCGCCGAGATCGAACGCGTCGTCGACAAGCTCTCCAAGTAATTGGGGCATTGGGGACAGGTATGTTTGCACCACATTGGTGCAGATTAACCTGTCCCCCTTGCTCTAAATCGGGTATAAAGGCGTGCAGCATATCGAACGAAAGGCAATTTGCATGAATGACTTTATGAAGGGTCGCAATGGTGCCGATGAACTCACCATCGTGATGGGTTTTGCCGGCATCGTCATCGCGATGGTCGGATCGATAGCCCGCATCCAGTGGCTCAGCTGGATCGCCATCGCCGTTATCGTGATTGGCGTGCTGCGCGGCCTGTCCAAAAACGTCGACGCACGTCGCAAGGAGAACGAGGCCTTTGTCGCCGCGACCGCGAACGTCCCCGGCCTGGGCAAGTTCGTCGCCAGCTTGGGCGGTAGAACTGCAGCGGCCAGCACCTCGCGCGCGGCCGGCACCAGCAAGGAAGACTTTGAGCGCGCCAAGCGCACGGCCAAGAAGATGTGGAAGGGTCGCAAAACCACGGCATACCTCAAGTGCCCCAACTGCGGCCAGATGCTGTCCGTCCCCAAGGGCAAGGGCAAGATCCGCGTCACCTGCCCCAAGTGCCACGCCAAGATGGAGACGCGCTCCTAGCCGCCATACCATGGGACAAAATAAAAGCCGAGGCCTCGTGTTGAGACCTCGGCTTTTTTTGATTATGACAAAGGGACCGTCCCTTTGTCACACCTATGCTACGCCATCGCGGGCGAGCTCCTCGGCAAGCGCTTCGGCAGGCATGGCCATAATCGCGTCGAGCTCGGCGTCCACCTCGGGAATGCGCTTCACCTTGAGCTTGCGCACCAGATCGCCGCGACACATCACGTGCGTCGGCTCACGCAGTGCGCACAGGTCATCGAGCGGGTTCTTGCGTGTCACCAGGATATCGGCGGCCTTGTCGCACTCGATTGTGCCGGTCTCGCCGCCCAGCCTCAGCAGCTCGGCATTGACCTGCGTGGCCGTATGCAGCGCGAAAGCGTTGCCCACGCCGACATACTTGGCAAAATAGGCCACCTCACGCCACATGTCGTACTGCGTCACGAACGGGCAGCTCGAGTCCGTGCCAAGGCCCACCTTAACGCCAGCTTCCAGTGCGGCACGGGCGCTCTCAATGATGCCCGAGCACACGATGTCGCCGTTCTTCTTTTGCGTATCGGTCGAATGGGTCTTTTCCGGGTCGAGCAATACAAACGGCAGCGCCGGGCTGATAGTGCAGGTAACGCTGGGCGCACGCCCCTCGAGCTGCGTGCCCGCGGCGCCACGGTACAGCTCCAGGATCTCGGGCGTCAGCGGAGCGCCGTGCTCAATCGTGTCAACGCCGGCCTCAAGTGCGGCCTTCACACCCTCGGTACTCTCGACATGGGCCATAACCGGAAGGCCCATATCGTGCGCCGCCTTGCATGCCGCCGCGGCAACCTCCACCGGCATACGCAGCACGCCCGGCTCGCCCACCTCGGTCGCATCGAACACGCCGCCCGTCACGAACAGCTTAATGACGTCGGCACCACGCGCGTACAGGTCGCGCACCTGTTCGGCTGCCTCGGCGGGACTGTTGGCCACCTGGGCGAACAAGCCCGCACCATGGCCGCCCGGCACCGTGACGCCCGTTCCCGGCGCCACCAGGCGAGGACCTTGATACTTGCCGGCGTCGATGGCATTACGAACGGCGATGTCGGCAAACAGTGGGTCGCCCGCGCCGCGCACCGTGGTCACGCCGCTTGCCAGTTGTTGTTGGGCGCTGCCCTTAAGAATATGGCGCACGATGGCGCGCCCCACGGGATTATCGAGCTCCTTCATCAGCGCGCCCGCATCGCCGGCCGAGACAGGCTTGCCCGAACCGCACAGATGCACATGCATATTGATGAGACCGGGCATGAGATACGCACCCGCCAGGTCGATGACCTCGGCACCTGCAGGCGCCTGCGCCACAGCACTCGGCCCCATCCACGTGATGACACCGCGCTCAACGGCCACGGCCATTTCGGGTTGCGGCTCCATATCCTCCGAACCATCCAGGACGGTCGCATTGATAAACAACGTGGAACGATCGGCAGACGCCATATCGAGCTCCTCCCCCTCAGAAAACTTGAACATCTGTCCATTATTATCCAGTGTAGCCCGATTGCCACAGACATATCGGTTAACGGAGGGAAGAGGGGATGTGGGGGACGGAATACGCTGCAGTCCCACCCCAGCGACACCAGGGAAGTGTCTCGATCTGTAACAGATACAGGGTTGTTGGGCCCCTTGCTGTTACAGATCAAGACATTCGGTCGACGCTTCACCGGTTTGTCTCGATCTGTAACAGTTACGAGCTCAAATAACCTCTAAACGTTACAGATTGAGACAAAACCTCTCAGCGCCCATACCACTGACGTCTCCACTCCTCAGCCAAATCGGGCCGTCGCGGAATACCCGCCAACCTCATCTTCTCAACCAGCTTCCCCGGATTCTTGAGCTCATCAAACGTAAACCGAAGCACCTTGTGCCCGAGCATTGTCAGATGGGACTCCCGTTGACGTTCTGCCACGAATGGGTCGACCGACTCCCAGCCCTCGCCGTTCTGCAAGGCATACTTCCCCTTTCCGTCGAGCTCGCCGATGACACACGTCCCGTCCTCGAGCCGCCAAAAATAGTCGACGCGAAACACCTGGCTTGGATCGAGCGGGTCGCGAAACTCCACCTGCAGCTCCGGAACCGGAAAGCCGTACGCAATAAAGAACGCTCGGAACCGAGACTCGCCGCCGTTTTCGGACAGCCCGTCCGCATACGACGCGATCACCTGTGCCCTGCGATACCCTCGCCTGCCCTCGCAATCGGCGCGGAGGCGCTCGCACAAATCCCCACGTGATACGCCTTTCGCCCGCAGTGCAGAATCGGCAATCGCCAACCCGTAGGAGAACGGCGCACGCAGCAAGCATTCCTCCACCGTGCGCCAAAACGACGTCACCCGCACGCCATCAACACGCTCGAGCGCGCCCGCCATCTGTGGACGCAACAACCTGCACCCGCTGCTCAACGTCACCGAACAACCCGTCTTAACAAGAAAACGCGGCCCAAGCAGATCATTCGGCACCTCCAGACCCCATATCAGTGCGGCGTCATATCCCCAAAACGCCCAATCGGGATGAAATTCCGCAAGCCCTCTGATAGTCCTCAGCGCTCGCTCCGCCGGCGTCAATGCATCCCAATCATGCTGAAAACAGAACAGGTACGGCTCGGGCTCCGCGATATCGTCGGTTCCAACATGGCGTCGCAGCCACATGAGCTCGGTATTGTCATGCGTTGCGAGCAGCGCACCTTGCTTGGCCGTCTCCGTGAGCCGCGCGAGCATCCTATTCCGCGCCAACGTGTTGCGAGTCGCATGTTTGTGTTTGAGAACGGTATTAGACACTTTCATCACCACCACGTCAGACAAATGGACCATCGTCACCGTTGCCTCCGCTGACAAATGTCTTGATCTGTAACAGGAAGACAATCTTTGAGCCTCTAGTTGTTACAGAACAAGATCTTTCGGCAGCCGCCAACCTTCCGTCTCAATCTGTAACAGCAAGGTCGACTTTTAGCCTGTAGATGTTACAGATCGAGACATTCCCCCAACCAGGTGCCAAACGTCTCGATCTGTAACAGTTAGACGTTCTCCAGGCCCCTAAACGTTACAGATTTAGACAAACCAGCGGCGCCCAAGCATTCGTCTCGATCTGTAACAGGTAGACCGGTTTTTTGTCCCTAAACGTTACAGATCGAGACAAATAGACACGCGGCGGCGCTGCGACAGCCCATCCCTTACTCCCACTCCTGCTCGTAGATGTTGAGGGACTTTACGTAGCGCCCCTGGGCACCCATGATGTCGCGGACCAGCCTCAGAAAGAAGCTGATGCACGAGGTGTCAAAGCCATCCTGCAGGTCCTCCGGATGCACCGCACCAGGCCCATCGACCGCCGTGTCACTCAGGCGCGCGATGTCATACAGGTAGAGCTGTCCCGCCGTCAGCCATACATCGTCGACGCACGCGAGTCGCACCGCAATCGCGCCATCGTTCCAGTGCTCCTTTTGCACGATATGCGGATCGTAGACGTCAAAGCGACGGTCGGTGCGTGTGTCCTTCAGCGCGACCATACCAGTCGCAGGATCCTTGTCCAAAATGCCAAAGCGCGAGAAATACTGCGTGTCGCATACCTGCTCGAGCCGCTTGAGCGAGGCAGGCGAAAGCGATGCTGGCGGCTCATCAACATACAGCTCGAGCAGCGTCTTGCCATGGCGATAGGGGCGCTCGAAGAGCAGCCAATCGGTAAATGCCATGTTGTAGGCCATGATTTCGTTTTGGGAAGGCTCGGTGCAATAGCCGAGCCACGGGTCGACAATGATCTCGAACTGCTCGCGCGCCGGCTCCAAAAACTGAAACTTCCGCAGCATCCAAAAATGGGCCATGTCGGCAATATCGTTGCCGACGGCTTCAGCCAGCTGTGCTCGGTCTAAAACGTGGTCAGTCACGGCATCCTCCTCAAACTGATGAACCTCAATTTGAGCTTACGAGGAGGGTGGGCAGCCACTGTCAGCACGGACAAAATAGGCCTCCGGCTGCAAACCAACTGCTGACCAAACACTTGACGGGATGCTTGACCGAAAATGCGAACCGCAATAAAACCGCAGGTAAACATAGACGGCCAACCCGCCCTTTTGAGCCATATGCCCACAGCCACCACAGAAACAACAGGTGACCACAGCTCAAAAAGACGCCGAATGGACACTCGCGCGTCGACAAACGAACAAATCGGTCGCAAACCCGCAAGAAGTGTCCCCGAATGCCGACCCAAAAGGAACGTCCCCAGCATGCCGGCACTTGGGGACGTTCCTTATGTGCCGGCAGTTGGGGACAGCCCTTGACGATTCAATTGTGAACAGCCGCCTTACAGCTCCAGCGCCTCGGCGACTTCGGCAGCGCAGGCCAGGGCGTCGGCCATGGCGCTTACCACGAGCGAACTGCCATTGCGAGCATCGCCGGCCACGTATACCGGTGTGGCGTCCGCGGCGACGCCGTCGACACGCGCCGCAAGATGCGAGCCCTCGGCAGCCATCACAGGCAGCGGACGACCAGCAGCGGCAACGGGCACGCCAACGGCGTCGAACACACCGTGCTCAGGACCCGTAAAGCCGCAGGCGATGAGCACCAGCTGCGCCGGCACCTCGTGCTCGGAGCCCGCGATGCGCTCGGGCTTGCCAGCCGACCAATCCAGATCGACCACGCGCAGGCCCGCGGCCGCGCCCTTCTTGTCCAGCAGCACCTCGAGCGTATCCACGCCCCAGGCACGCATCTCGCCACCCATCGCAGCGATAGCCTCCTGCTGGCCGTAGTCGGTCTTCTTAACGTTTGGCCACTGCGGCCAGGGGTTGCTCGCCGCGCGCGCATCAGGCGCCGCCGGCAAGAACTCAAACTGGCGCACGCTGCGCGCACCCTGACGTACCGCGGTGCCCACGCAGTCGTTACCGGTATCGCCGCCGCCAATGACCACGACGTCCAGGCCGCACGCGTTCACCACGGGCTCTCCGCCATCGAGCACCGAGACGGTCGAAGCCGTCAGGTAGTCCACGGCGTACACCACGCCCGGGGCATCAATGTTCGCAGCCGAAAGCCCACGCGGAGCACGAGCGCCGGCAGCCACCACGACAGCGTCAAAGCCATCGAGCTTGGCTGCCACCGCAGGGTCCGTCACATCTGCGCTCAGCTCAAACACAATGCCCAGCTCGCGCATGAGCGCCACGCGACGCTCGACCACGGACTTCCCGAGCTTCATGTTGGGAATGCCATACATAAGCAAACCGCCCGGACGGTCGTCACGCTCAAACACCGTCACGCGGGCGCCGCGACGCGCGAGCTCCCATGCTGCCACCAGACCAGCGGGACCGGAGCCCACCACGGCGACCGTGGGTGCGCCCTCCCCCGCCGGCTCAAAGCGACGCGGGCCACCGTTTGCCCATTCGTGGTCGCTGATCGCACGCTCGTTGTCATGGATCGTCGTGGGCTGACCGTCGACCGACCCCAAGTTGCATGCGGCCTCGCACAGCGCCGGGCACACGCGACTCGTGAACTCGGGCATGGGCGAGGTGAGCGACAGACGCTCGGCAGCCTCGTCCCAGCGGCCGCGGTACACCAGCTCATTCCACTCGGGAATCAGGTTGTGCAGCGGGCAGCCGCTCGGGCGTGCCTTGCCAAAGCTCGCGCCCATCTGGCAAAACGCCACGCCGCACATCATGCAACGGCTCGCCTGGGCGCGACGTGCATCGTCATCGAGCTCCACGTACAGCGGATCAAAATCATGGCTGCGCTCCTCCACGGGACGAAGCTCGTGGGTCACGCGATCGATATCAAGAAAAGCACCGGGCTTACCCATGGCACTTACGCCTCCTTCTTGGTCGAAGCAACAGAGCCGGTAGCGACCACGGGCGCAGCGCCCGCAGCAACGCCCGCAACATCAAAGCGAGCGACATCCGCGGCGCTCGCGCGACCGGTCACGATGTCAAACGCCAATTCCTCGCCCTGCGCATGCGTCTTGCCCACGGCCTCACCCGCGGCGACAATCGCCAACACGCGCTCGTACTCGGTCGGAATGACCTTCACAAAGTGCTTGCTCATCGTCTCAAAGCTGTAGAGCAGCTTAATGCCGCGCGGGCTCTGCGTCGCGTCCACGTGCTCTTGGATGAGCGCACGAATCTGCGCCAGCTCGTCGGCCGTCGGGGCCTTGAGCTCAACGCTCTCGTGGTTCACGCGGGCATCGAGCGTGCCGTACTGGTCAAAGACATAGGCCACGCCACCCGTCATGCCGGCGGCGAAGTTCTGCCCGACCTCGCCCAGGATGAGCGCCAGACCGCCCGTCATGTACTCGCAGCCATGGTTGCCGCAGCCCTCGACCACCACGGTGGCGCCGGAGTTGCGCACGCCAAAGCGCTGGCCGGCCAGGCCGTTAATGAAGCCGCGGCCGCTCGTGGCGCCAAAGAACGCAACGTTGCCCACGATGATGTTCTCGTCGAACTTGTAGGTCGCATGCGGGTTGGGACGCACCGACACCTCGCCGCCCGAAAGGCCCTTGCCAAAGTAGTCGTTGGCGTCGCCGCACACGTTGAGCGTAATGCCGCGCGGCAGGAAGGCGCCAAAACTCTGACCGGCCGAACCATCGCAATCGATGGTGATGGAACCGGCGGGCAGGCCCTCGGGATGCGCCTTGGTCACCGCGTTGCCCAGAATAGTGCCCACGCAGCGGTTGACGTTGGCGATATCGGCGCGGAAGCGAATCGGACGCAGGTGCGCACGGGCATCGGCCGTATAGGGCACAAACAACGTGGAGTCGAGCGTCTTGTCGAGCTCGCTGTCCGCGGCCATCTGCGGCAGGAAGTGACGACCGTCGGTACCCGGGATATGGG
>URWZ01000017.1 GCA_900551625.1 uncultured Collinsella sp. | reverse complement strand
TCTACACACTGCATATCGTCGGCAGCGTCAGATGTGTATAAGAGACAGGGGCAAGATCGACTACATCGTCGACGCCATCGACACCATCTCGGCCAAGCTCACCATTGCCAAATATGCTCAGGACCACGACATCCGTTTGGTTAGCTCCATGGGCGGGGCCAACAAGCTCCATCCCGAGTGCCTCCGCTTTGCCGACATTTTCGATACGGTACGTGACCCCATGAGCCGCATCATGCGCAAAGAATGCAAGAAGCGCGGAATCAAGAGTCTGCATGTACTGTTTAGCTGCGAGGAATCGGTTAAGACACAGCCTCGCGACCCTTCCAATATCCACGAGCGCACCGAGCTCGGAACCGCCAGCTTTATGCCGCCCATCATGGGCCAGATGATTGCCGGCGAGGTTATCCGCCAGATCAGTGGCCGCGGCACCGAGCGCGTGCGCGCCGATGGCCAGCGCTTGGACTAGCGGAGCGCGCCGAGATGGAGCCCCGGTTATTTGATGCACACTGCCATCTTGATTTAATGGCTCACCCGGACGCCGTTGCCGATGAGGCAACGGCGCTGGGCTTGGGTCTATTTGATTGCGGCGTCGATCCACGCGACTTTTCGGCCGCAAACGAGCGCGCTCGTCGCCACCCGGGCATCATCGCCGGCGTTGGGCTTCACCCCTGGTGGCTCGCCGATGGCCACTGCGGTTTTGCCGAAGTCAATCTGCTTTGCGAAGTTGCTGCCCAAGAACGCTACATCGGCGAAGTCGGACTCGACTTTTCCGCGCGCTTTGCTGGAAGTGAGCCGCTACAAATACAGGCACTTAACCGGCTCTGCGATGCGCTCGTGCAGCATCCTCTTACCGGGCGCGTGATATCAATTCACGCCGTTCGTTCGGCAGGAGCCGTACTGGACGTCCTCGAATCGCATGGACTACTCATCCCAAACCCCGACTCCCCCGCTATCATCTTCCACTGGTTTAGCGGCACTTCGGACGAACTCACCCGCGCGCGTAATGCGGGCTGCTATTTTTCCGTCAACGAACGCATGCTCGCGACCAAGCGCGGTCGCGAATACGCACGACAGATTCCACTCGACCGCCTACTGCTCGAGACCGATGCGCCGGCCGAGCCAAACACAGAAACAAGCGCGCAGTCGCTCATCAGGTCGCTCACAAGGACCTCAGAACGCATCACCTCGCTCAAAAACTGCGACGCAAAGCGCATCGAGTCGATAGTTTTAACAAATGCGCGCTCTTTTTTTGACCTTCGCTAACCCCTGGTGTGCAAAAAATGCCAAATATGAGTACTGCTACCGGAATGGATACATTTCTTTTAACTTTCCAACCGCCAGAATAATCCTCGATTGTCCGCTAATTAAAGCTTTTACAGTCATTCATCCTGCGTTTTCGCAAATCTTAAACCCCTCCAGACGCTCAAATCACATCTGAAGGGGTTGATTTTGCTGCGACTAAATTAGTCACAGTACTCATATTTGGCATTTTTTGCACACGAGGTCCCGGGGAGGATCCTGCACCTCCCCGGGACCGCTCGGCTATTCGACGATTGGTGCTCCGTGGCCCCAAGAACCTTCCATGCCGCACACGGTCGAGGCAAACCCGGCAGCAAAGTCGAGCGCGCGCTCGATAGCCTCGGCGCCATCCTCTCCACGCTTGGCGGAATCGAGATAGCACATCAAAAACGAAGTGAGGAACGAGTCGCCCGCTCCCATGGTGTCCTTCATGTCCGTTACCGGTTTAGCCAGCTGGCGGTAATAACGCTCGCCGTCGTAAGCAATGCAGCCCTCGGCGCCCGCCGTAGCCGACACAAAACGCGGACCCAGGCCCTTCACCCATGCCAGACGCTCGCGAATCTCGTCCTCACTCGCAGCATCCGCCGCACTAAAGAAAGCGAAATCGACGTAGGGCGCAATCTGCTCGTAGTACTCGTCGGTGGAGTCGTCCGAAAAGTCAAAAGAGACCGTGACGCCCGCAGCCTTCAGCTTGGGCAGCTCGCGCTCGGTAAAGCAATAGTTGCCCGAATGAACCACATCGAACTGCTTCATGTACGCAAGGTCAAAGCGATCGAGGACATAGCGCGCATCGCCACGGATACCGCCCTCGTTGGAGCCGAGGAAGACACGGTCACCGTCGACGACGGTCACGCGAGCCGCTCCGTTCTCGCCAATCATCTGCTCGCACTTGTCAAGCTCGACACCCTCATCCTCGAGGCTTGCAATGACATGCTCGGCAGCGGCGTCATTGCCAAAAATGCCCATGTATGCGGAACGTGCGGCACCGCATTTCTTGGCATAAACGGCGAAGTTCACCGCGTTGCCGCCAGGATACATGGTGTGGATATGCTCGTAGCGATCGACGACGTTGTCGCCAAATCCGAGCGCGTTAACGTTAAATGCCATGGCCTTTGTCCCTTCTAGTACTCGACAACACCCATATAGCGACGGAAATCGGGATCGTGATCAAACACCTTGCCGCGTGCAGCACGCAGCTCGCAGTTCATGGCGTAGAACAGCACCGGGTCCAGATAGGCACGGACGCTCGCCGGCACGGCTTCCATACCGTACTCCTTGGCATCGAGCACCATCAGCGTATCGGTATGCGTCTTAAGGAACGCCAGGGCGCGCTCGTCCATAGCACGGCACTCGCTGGAGCCCATCTGCAGGAAGTAAAAAACGCCATCCTGAGTAGCCTCGAAGGGGCCGTGGAAGTACTCGGCAGAGTGGATGTAGCTGCAGTGCTGCCACTGCATCTCCATAAGAGAGCAGATAGCGAAACCGTAGGTCTGGCTAAAGTTGGGACCGCTGCCCAGAATATAGAAGAACTCGTGCTCCTGGCAAAGCTTGGCAAAACGATCGCCCAGCTCGGCATTTACCTTCTCACGTGCCGGGGGAAGAATCTTATCCATCTCGGCGATACCGGCATACATATCGGCAAGATCGGCGTAGCCCTCCTGCTGATCGAGCAGCTCGGCCGCAAGCGACAGCGAAATGCCAGCGGGGACCTCAGCCTGCGGCACGCCCTCGCCCCATGGGTAGACCCACGTGGTCCACTTGCCGGAGTCGATCTTAGATCCAGCGTTGTCGGTCTGGGCGATCACCGTAGCGCCGGCGGCAAGGGCAATCTCGCAGCCCTCAACGACCTCGGGGGTGTTGCCACTGTGGCTGCAAGCAATGACCAGGGACTTCTCGCCCAGACGACGCGGACGCATGATATCGAACTCGCGAGCCGTATAGATATACGAAGTGAAGGTGGTTGCCTCGCGCTGCAGAAGCTCGTGAGCCGGGATCAAATCGATCATGGAGCCACCACAAGCAATCCAGTAGACGCTGTCGAACTTGCCCTTCTCGGCAATTGCCTCTTTGATCAGATCGTGTGCGTTCATATCCAGTTCCTTTCTTGTTTGGGCCGCAATCAATGACGTTGGTTGCGTGGCCGATAGTTGTTTTAGTCAATCAGATATTTCTCGAATGCGGCCATGTTCTTGGCATCAGCCGCCGCCGGGTCATCGTAGTAACGACCGTCCGTGATTTCCTGGCCCAGCATGCCGTCGAAACCATGGGCGTTGAGTGTGGCAACGAAGGCGTCCATATCGTGCTTGCCATCGCCCCACACCAGATGGCCATACGGGTCACCGTCGATAAAGTGCATCTCGTGAATTGCCCCATCACCAAAGGCGGCAAACCAGTCCTCGAGCGTCTCGCCTGCAACGCCCATCGCGGTTGTATCAACCATGGGCTGTAAGTACGGGCTTGCGACCTCGTCAATCATGCGCTTCGCATCGGAAACCGTCGTCACAAGGTTGCTCTCCTCGGGACGCAGGCTTTCCATCGTGAGCACCAGACCGTGCTCGCCGGCATACTCCGCCAGAATGGACAAGTGCTCGCGGCTGCGCTTCCAGGCTTCCTCGCGGTCCTCGTCCCAGTCGCCCCAGCCCGAGTTGATGGACATACGGTCGCACCCAAGTACCTCGGCAAGCTCAATGCCGTGTTTAAAGTACGCCAGACTGCGCTGTTCATGCAGCGGCTTGCGTGCGCAGTACTGCCAAGGATAGACAACGTTCTCGGGGCACAGAGTACGATACCTAAGCCCACGGTCTGCAGCCTTTTT
The DNA here is from genome assembly GCA_900551625.1 of uncultured Collinsella sp. GTDB lineage: Bacteria > Actinomycetota > Coriobacteriia > Coriobacteriales > Coriobacteriaceae > Collinsella. Next base: position 9,646 of record URWZ01000017.1, on the reverse strand, counting down.
CGCCAGGACCTCAGCCTCAAAGTAGCCCGTATGGTCGAGCGTCACATGCGGCTCTGCGCACCACAGCTCAATGGACTCAAAGCCCAAACGCTGCTGCACATCAAGGAAGTAATCGAGCGACCACATGATGTAGTGGATATTCATGCCCGCAATCTGCTCGCGGCGCAGCGTCGGTTTGGATTCAGACATCTTATGCCTCCTTATTTCGATCGAACACGATTTGTCCGTCCGACATCGTCATATCAACCGCAAGATCGCGTGCGTCGCGATAATCGAGGTCAAACACATCCCGATCGAGCACGCAGATATCGGCAAGCTTGCCGACCTCGAGCGTACCCAGCTCGTCTTCGCGCATCAGATCGTACGCGCCCCCGGCAGTCCAAGCGCGCAAGAGCTCGACAAGCGTCAGCGTGTTGACCTCATTCACAGGCAGTCCGTCGGCGAAGAATCCGCCGCACGCGCTGTAGATTGACTCGCCCAGGCTCGGAATCAGCAGCGGCAAATCCGTTCCACAGCACACTGTGCATCCGGAATCTTCCATGCCGCGGCGATTCCAGCTGTGCAAAAGTCGCGTCTCGCCAATTTGTCGACGCATCATCGACAGGCAATCCTCGCGTCGGTCCAGCGTCAGAATCTGCGGATAGACCTCGCAAATTCCACCTAACTTGCCAAACTCGACAAGATCGGTCGGGTCAGAGTTCTCGAGATCGGTAATCGCATGGCGGCGAAGCATCCGTCCATGCTCGTCTCGAGGCAGCGAGGCATAGAGCGCCACGGTGCGACGAACGGCGCCATCGCCCTGGCAATGCAAGGAATATCGGAATCCGTCAGCATCAATTGCACGCAGCTCGTTCTCAATCAGATCCCACTCTGGTTCCTCGACGACCGTCTTGCCGGCAGCGCCCGCATCGGCCGAGTCCTCATAGGGTTCTATCATCTCGGCAAGCCCCGCCCATACGCCGCGATCGGTCATACGGTTGAAGCCAGAAAAACGAACGAACGGTCCCCGGAAGCGCTCTCGCGCCTCGCGGGCATATGCCAGATTTGCACCGGCGCCCACCGGCTGCGACATCATAGAGACGCGAACCGTCAGCTCACCAGATTCCTCACGGCGAGCCATTTCGTCGGCAAAGCCGTAGTAGTCATCAAACGCCATCTCCTTGATGGCGGTAACGCCGCGTTCGTTAAGCATGCTCATGTAGTCCGAATACCCTGCACGCACCTCGGGCAGCGCGAGGAAATCGCTCATCATGCGCCAGATCTTCTCGGCATAGCACGCCTGGGGTGTGAAGCCGTATCGCGCACTGGCGGCAGCATTGAGAACACAGGTATCCGCACCCGGTGTAAAGCAGACGACGGGGATATCGCCAAAACACTCGTCAAACACAGCTGCTGTATTTGCGTTCTCGGCATCCGATGCCAACGTTTCGGGTAGGTTGTGGCCAAAAGCCGCCGCGCAATCCGGACGATCTTCTTTCCATGCACGCAAGAGCGACACGGCCTCTTTGGCATCAGCGATGCCGGACAGATCAGGCCCCAACGTCCGCAGCGCCCAGCCTGTATAGAAGGTATGCACATCGATCAGGCCAGGCATGACGGTGCGGTCGCCCAGGTCAACTACCTCGTCCGCCTGGGTCAAATACGAAGCTAGCTCACACTTGGTGCCAACAGCCTCAATTCGATTGCCACGGACCGCTACGAAACCTTCAAACGGCAGGTCCCCCGTACCGGTAAAGACGCTCTTAGACGTCAGGACCGTCAAACGATCAGACATCACAACCACCTACGCCGGAAGCATGCCAGAGATTGCCGTTACGATCAGGCCAAAGACGACCATGAAAATGAAGAACTTCCAAATGGTCTTCCACCATTGACCAAACGAGATCTTTGCCACGGCAAGACCGGCAACCGTCATGCCCGCCACGGGACTGATGGTGTTGATGGTCTGGTTGGCAAACTGGAGCGCGGTGACGGCCGCCTCGGGATTGAGGCCCATGAGCTCGGTCAGGGGGCCCATAACGGGCATGGTGAGCGCCGCCAGGCCAGAACTCGAGGGAACCAGCAAAGAGAGCAGGCCAAGGACGATATACATAAACGTGGTGTAGACGGCGGCAGGTGCACCGGCCAGTGCAGTAGCGAGCGCCTGGAGGATGGTGTCGATGATCATGCCACCCTCTGCGATGACCAAGATACCGCGAGCGATGCCGATGACGATAGCGGCATACGCAAAGTCGGCAATGCCTTTAACGAACTCCTCGGCGATCGTCTGCTGGTCAAGGCCGCCCAGGATACCGGCAAGCAAGCCCATACCAAGGAACACGGCGGAAATCTCATTCATGTACCAGCCCTGGGTAACAAGACCCCAGACGATAATGCCCATGCCGCAGGCAAAATCGATAAGCACGAGCTTCTGACGGGTAGTGAACTCTTCCTCGATGGAGGCATCGGTCACGGAAAACTCAACACGCTTGAGCTTATCGTCCTCGTACACAATGGACGACTCGGGATTTTTCTTGACACGCATGGCGTAGCGCATGGCCCATGCGATACCAACGGCAGTGAAGATGACCCAAGAAACGGCGCGCAGCCACAGCTGAGGATTGCCCTCGATACCAATGATGCCTTGGGCGATCAAAACATTAAACGGGTCGATGGTCGAAGCACAATATCCCAGGTTAGGACCAAGGAAGCAGATGATGAATGCCGTCATCGAGTCATAACCGATACCCATCATGATGGGAATGAAGATGGCATAGAACGGCAGGGCTTCCTCAGACATACCAAACGTAGTGCCGCAAATGGACAGCAACGTCATCGTGATGGGAATGATGAGGATGTCCTTGTTCTTGAGCTTTTTAATCACACGGCTCATGCCGGCATTCAAAGCGTTGGTCTTGGTGATGACTGCGAACGATCCGCCAATCAATAAGACGAACGCAACGACGTCGGCAGCCTCCTGGATGCCCTTGGTGGGCGCTTGCAGAACCGCGAAGATATCCTGGCCCAGATTGATGGTCTCGCCGGTCTCGGAATCGGTGTAGTTCTTATCAACCTGTTCATAGGTTCCAGCAACGGCGACTTCACGCTCGCCCGCCGCTGTCGAAATCGTCTTGCGCTGATACTGACCAGAGGGAACGATCCAAGTCAGGACCGCAAAGACAACGATCAGCAAGAACATGATCGTATAGACATGCGGTAATTTGAACTTAAAACGTCTGTTTGTCTTCTTCGCCTTCGTATCTGACATAGATACCTCCAAAGAACTCGAGACTGCATCGCATCTCGCTTCAACGCCTGCGCAAGGCAAACGTTCTATGACGTTCCATAGATTACCAGCAGTTTTTCCCATCATCAAGATAATTTCAAACTGATTGCCGCGACGCGGTTGAACGGTTGCGTTCGCGCCGTGAACGGTATGGAGACGCCCGGTGAGATGATCAACCGGGCGTCTCCATTCGCAATGTCCTAGATGTCAAAGACGTAGCGAGACCCAACGATCCGCTGACGACCGATGATAAACGGCCGCCGCTGCTCATCGAAAAAGAAGGCTTCCATATAAAACAAGGGTTCGCCAACGGGAACTGCCAACAGCCGAGCGACCTCAGGCGACGCGCACGCGATCTCGAGTGTGCACGGGTCGGTAAACGCGGGCGTACGGCCCGTCCGGTTACGCACGAACTCAAAAATGGATTGGTTAGATAGAGGTGCCGTTGATAGATAAGCGTTGTCCTCGTAAACGTATATATTGTTCTCGAGCATGACGGGGACTCCATCGGCAGTACGCACACGCTCAACGCAAATCAAATCAGTTCCAACGGGAACACCAAAGAACTGCGCTTCGGTAGAATCTGCCGGCAGTATCTTTCTCGAAATGACGCACGCCCCCGGCTCCATTCCGTTAACGCGACATGCGTCCGAAAAACTCTGGACGTCATCCTTCTGGCGAATCTTGCGCTTAAGCTTGGGGGCATTGACAAACGTGCCTTTCCCCTGCCGCTTCGTTAGATAGCCCTGCTGGACGAGCTCCTCAATAGCGCGTCGCACGGTAACGCGGCCAACTTTATAGCTCTCAGCCAATTCGAATTCGTTGGGTATCCGCGCGCCCGCCTTGTAGGCACCGGAGTTGATTTCGTTTTTAATGATATCGATAACCTGTTGGTACAGCGGTATCGCTGCTTTACCGTCAGTTAGTCCTTCAGTCGGTGGCATATACCCTCTCCCAGCACAATTAAGTCTAAAGCGGGCCCAAGGGCATTCAGCAAGCCCTTAAGCCCGCATTAGCATTAAGTATGCTTGCTGCCGCACCAAAATGTCGGGTATTTACTCATCTGACCCGAAAAACGCGCAACTACCGCGCTCCTAAGAAAGCGTGAGCAGCTCCGGCAGCTGGTCGATAATCTTGTCCGCGGCATCCTGGCTAAAGCCAAAGCGTTCCTCGCGCTTGGCAATGACTGTCAGGCCAGCTCGCTTGCCGGCAGTGATGCCAGGCACCGAATCCTCGACGCAGCAGCAGCGATTCGCGGGCAGCCCCAGCAGGTCCAGCGCATGCAGGTAGATGTCGGGCTCGGGCTTGCTCTCCTTAAACTGCTCGCCACTCACCACATGCTCAAAGGCATCCGACAGCCCGCATGCGTTGAGCACTTCCTCGATGCTATCCATGGGAGACGAGCTGGCAAGCGCCACGCGAACGCCACGGCGCGGCAGCTCTCGAATCGTATCCACGGCGCCTGGGTTAATCAAAGCCTGATAGTCGCGCGGACGCTTATGCGCCCACTCGTCCCAACGGGCCAACGCTTCCTCGCCAGTTAAATGCCCCTTACCGGCGCGCTCAAACCAATCGACCAGCATACGCAGGAAGAACTGATGCGAGGTACCGACCTGCCCATTCAACTCCTCTTGAGTCAGATTAAGCCCAAGCTCCTTGGCAAACGCGGCAGTCTCGCCCAGGTAGTAATACTCGGTATCGACAATGACGCCGTCCATGTCAAAGATAACGGCATCGAACGGAAATGCGGACACGGCACCCTCCCTAACAAAAGGACGCCCGCGAGCAGGCGCCCGAACCATGCATTAATCGGCGATTCTAACCCAGCAGCTTATCCAGCGCCACCGCAATACCATCTTCGTTGTTATTGGCGGTCACCATCTGGGCCACGGCCTTAACCTCATCGACGGCGTTGTCCATGGCAACACCGGTGCCGGCCCACTCAATCATGGACTTGTCGTTCTGGCCGTCGCCAAACGATACGACCTCGCTGGCATCGATGCCGAGCTTGGGCAGGGCACCCTCGAGCGCATGGGCTTTGTCGATACCGGGCGCCGTGTACTCAAAGTACCAGTCAGCCGTAAACATGCCCGAAAGCGTCTGCTTAAAGGGCGCATACATTTCCTCGTAATGCGCCTGCAGGTAGGCCGGATCGCCCGCAGTGAGTAGCTTGTCCACGGGATAAGCATCAGCGACCTCATGCAGGCTCTCCACCTCGCGAATCTTAAGATCGCACGCGTCGCGCTCATACTTGACGATATTCTTCTGCGAGCCGTCAGGCAGCGTGATCATGCAATGGTACGAGTCCTCGACATGCAAATCACGACCGAGCGAAATCATAGGGATCACGTCAAAATTACGCAGGTGATCAATCAGGCGATGCAATTCGTCGGCAGGCATAGCCTGGTCAAAAAGAACCTCATCGGTCTGAGCGTCGACCACATGCGCGCCATTAAAGGCAACTAGCAGACCGTCATGGTTTTGAAGGTCGAGCTCCTGCGCCAAGGCGTGCAGCCCCCATGCGGGACGACCCGAAGCCAAGATGAGCTTAATGCCCGACTCCTGCGCCGCGAGCAGCTTCTCGCGCGTACGCGGGCTAATGACCTTTTGATCGTTGGTGAGCGTACCGTCGATATCCATTGCGATGGCTTTGATTGCCATATGTGCCTCCTTGCATCGTTTTTATCGCGCACTATCTTATCCGAGCCGGGCACGTTCGCACAGCGCGCGTATGACGGTTGCAAAACCACCCCATTTGAAACAAAGGCAAAAAAGTACTTGCAAAGACGCGTTCCGACATATAAGTTGATAAAAGACCGCCGTTGCGGTTTTAAGTAGATCGAGCATATGAAGTTTGAGTTTTAGCGTGTAAGAGAAGGAAGATCGGCAAAGTACAACCCCAAACGCAATGACAACTTAATGAGGTAACTGCCACATGTGAGGCACCCAGGGCATTGCTGTCTCGATTTTGAGCACGATGCCTTCCGCCTTGCATGGGCCGTTCCATCCCGCCCCTGCAGCAACTGCCTCACGGGCTCATTGAAAACCGCATAGCACCCCAACGTCAGCACATCACCCACGGCAAGCACATCACTCACGACAACCAACACATCAACAAACAGCACGAACATCAACCGATTGGAGAAGCTATGACAAACCACCACGCTGAAGACAGCGATAAGAAAAGCATTCTGGATGCCCGCATTGAGCGAGCATATGCAAACGAATATGACGCCGCCTTTGCCGCCGCGACCATCAAGAACTACGCGTCGCTACCGCTCGCGACGATCTTGGCCGACCATCCTCAACTGCTGAAGCGCTGCACAAAGATCATGGGCGACCCCGACATTCGCAAGCTGACAGACCCCTATGCCCCAAAACGCGACAACGATTCGTACGTTCTTACCGTAGGCTGCCTAGCCCATATGCTTACGGCGCTCGACACGAAACTCAAGCTCGAATGGGAACCCGACGAGCGTCATGAACTCGAAAGCAAGCGGAACACCCTGCGCACCGCACTGTTCCTTCCGCTGGACGGCCTCAAGCGCTGCAACGTCGAGCTCAATACACAGGCGCGGCAAAAGCCCGGGACCACGGGGCAGAAAACTCCAAGACCCCATGCGGCCATCGTCGACCGCAACCGATATAACCGCATGACCGCGCACTTTTCCGCCGAGGGAGCAGCCATAAGGACGCTGATCGATCTGCTGTGCCTCCTGAGCATCAACGAGCTATTTGAGGGCTATCTCGCCCTTGTTCCCGCGACGGCACCCAAGTCGGTAGCAAAGATCATCGAGACCTGCAGACGCCAGTTTGAGCGCCATCGCAATGGCAGCGAGATGAACGCCAGCATCGCGCAGTACTACGCGGCTCATTACAAAAATGACGGATGTGCCCCTGTCGAGCATCAGCTGCGGCTCGCCTATACCACGCCCGTCGCAACGCTCCATCGCTTTGGAGCCCTTGGCGCTTGCGAGCCGCACGGACAGGCAGCCTGCCCCACAACCGAGCTCGATCTCAGGCTCGGACGAACCCTGTAGCCCGCCAGCCCCTCCGCGGGCAACAATCCTATTCCACAACACAACCAACAGAAAGGAGTCCTCATGGACACCAATCATTCCCCCATCATCAGTCCCCTCACCATGCGTGAATCCGCCCGAGGTATCACGCTCACCAGCATTTACGATGAGATGCTCGCCCGTCGCGAACTCTCCGTCATGGGAAACATCGAAACCCCGATGGCCCACGACCTATGCCAGCAGATCCGCCTGCTCGATGCCACCGACCCCAGCCGCCCCATCACCATATTTGTCGCCAGCGCCGGCGGAAGCGTGCGATCGGGCCTTGCGATCTATGACGCCATACGCCTCGCATCGTGCCCCATCCGCACCGTCTGCCTGGAATTCGCCGCGTCCATGGGCGCCGTGATCTTTATGGGCGGCGACAATCGCCGTATGGCGCCCCATGCAGAGCTCATGATTCACGACCCGCTGATCCCCCAGGGGGCAGGCGGCTCGGCACTTGCGCTGCAGGAAACCAGCCGGCGTCTCATGCAGACCCGCAAGACCCTCACGCAAATCCTCTCGGACCGCAGCGGCCTCACGCCCAAGCGCATCCAGTCCCTCACTGCAAAAGACACCTACCTTTCGGCCGAGCGCGCCGTCGAGCTCGGCTTTGCCCACGAAATCCTCTCGACCACCAAGGAGGTCGCCCATGTCTAACCTCGCCAGCCGCCTCGCCGCATCTGAGTCCGCATCGTCCACCATCCTCGCCAAGGATCGAACGCTTTCCTGCGACACCCGCCAAACGGGACTCAACAACAATGCACTTGTGATCGGCCCCTCGGGAGCCGGCAAGACCCGAAACGTCCTCAAGCCCAACCTGCTGCAAATGAACGCAAGCTACATCGTGCTCGACACCAAAGGTACGCTCTGTCGCGAAGTGGGACCCGTGCTGGCAGCCCACGGCTACCGCGTGCAATGTCTCAACTTCGCCGACCTCAACACCGTCCCGGCCCTTGCGCCCGGCATCGAGCGCTGCGGCTACAACCCCCTGAGGCACATTCGCCGCAAGGCGGACGGCAGGCCCAACCAGCAGGACATCCTCTCGGTGGCAAAGGCCATCTGCCCCATCGAGGACAACAACCAGCCTTTTTGGGATCATGCGGCGGCAAACCTGCTGTCGTGTCTTATCGCCTACGTCACCGAACAGCTACCCGCCGACGAGCAGACGATCAGCTCGGTCATCAAGCTGATCGAGCACCTGCAGGACGGTGCCACGGGTCGATTGTTTGACGACCTGATCACGACCGACCCCCAAAGCTATGCCCTCTCGCTATGGCGGCGCTACGCCATTACGCAAAATGCCGAGCGCATGCACGCGAGCATCGTCGGCATCCTTGCCGAAAAGGTCATGTGTCTGGGATTCGACGGTGCGGCACAGCTCTATCGTGAGTGCCATCAGGTGGACTTCGCTTCCATGGGACACACCCCCTGCGCCCTGTTTGTAACCGTGAGCGATATTGACCGCAATCTCGATCCGCTGACCGGCCTCTTTATTTCGCAGGCGTTTATGGGCCTCATTCGCGAGGCCGATAGGCAGCCCGACGGCAGCCTGCCCGTGCCCGTGCGCTTTATGCTCGATGACTTCGCAAATCTGCAGATCCCCCAGATCGACAACGTGCTCTCGATTATCCGAAGCCGCAACATCTGGGCAACGCTGCTGCTGCAGTCGACCAACCAGCTCGATGCGCTCTATGGCGAGGCACGCGCACGCTCCATCATGGGCAACTGCGACACGCATCTGGTGCTGGCGTTCCAGGATCCCGAGAGTGCCCGGGTGTTTTCCGACCGCGCCGACGCGCTGCCCAGCACGCTCATGGCGACGCCAATCGATCGCTCGTGGCTCTTTGTACGCGGTCGCACTCCCGAACAGGTCGAGCGCTTTAGGCTCGAAGACCATCCGCTCTACGGGGAGCTGCCCGAGGCGCAGCGAGGCCATGCGGAGGCCGAGATCTAGGCGCAGGGTTCTCGCAGCGCGCGGCGCCCCGGCAATGTTCCACAAAGGCCGTGCGCCCCGGGACCACGGCAAAGCAAAGGGGCCCGCATCCGATAGGATACGGGCCCCTGACTATAAGGCGCGATGCGTTAACAGCAGCGACTACTTGCGATGCGCGCGGTAGAACTCGATGAGCGCCTGGGTCGAAGCGTCCTGCTCGGCCTTGGCGGCGTCGTCGTGGAAGGCCGGGGTAATCTGCTTGGCAAGCTGCTTGCCCAGCTCGACGCCCCACTGGTCGTAGGAGTCGATGCCCCAGACCGTGCCCTCGACAAACGTGATGTGCTCGTACAGGGCAATGAGCTCACCGAGTGCGAACGGGGTCAG